>DASTDG010000053.1:0-3759 GCA_035710475.1 Chthoniobacterales bacterium
GTATCCGGACAGCGAAATGCTCGACCGCATCCTGGCGAAAGGCCCGATCACCGTTTTGAAGAAACCGCTCAAGGCCGAGCAACTCCAACAGACCGTCCGCATCCTCGGCCACAAAGAAGCGGTCAAGCTCGCCGCGTGAAACTCGCTGCGCGAGTTTTGTGATCCGCGATCGGTGAATAGTGATCGGTAGTTCAGCAGTTCACCCGCTGGATCGACGATCACACTGCTCGATCTTGACGGATCAGCGATCGCCGATCACTTATCACTTCGGTCGAAAACGCGCGGTTAGCTCAGTGGTAGAGCACTACCTTGACACGGTAGGGGTCACTGGTTCGAACCCAGTATCGCGCACCATCCTCATGCGCAGTTGGATCTGAACTTCCGCACGTCATCTGCCAGGCGCTCGAGCCACGTGCCCGCTGGCAACTTGAACTAGAGCGCGTTTACTTCGGCTCGTTCAATAACCGATTACGTGCGCGATCGAGCTGCCGCCGTTCCTGCGCAGTCAAACTGCCAATCCCTGACTTGGAAATTTTGTCGAGGATCGGATCAATCGAAGCGTAAACGTCGTCGCGTTCCGCCGGCGGACGCGTAGTCGGTTTCGGCACGACGTGCAGCTTCGGTCGTGGGCGGATCATTCCTTTCACTCGCTCCCACCAGACAAGCTCCGGTCCGGCGCCGTGCAATTGAACGAAAAGGAATGCCGCACCGATACTCGTCCACAAAATAACGAGGTATTGCCAATCGCGGGCTGCGAGTGCGCTTAAGGTGCCGATCGCGGCCAAAATGACCGCGACCCATTTCGCGGAGATGAACGCAAAAAATTGCACGTTCGGATAGAGAATGACGAAGGCGATAAAAACTCCGAAGTGCAATGTGGCTGAGCCGGTCATGCCAGTGCGCTGAGTTAGTCCCCACAACGTCAGCACGATTGGCGGCAACAACAGCAATAGGCCGTACAGCGCGAGATAGGCGCGCCGCCCGAAAAAGCGTTCAACTTCGCGGCCGAAAATAAACAGCATGTACATTTCGACGGCGAACCACAGCAACGCACTACTGCCCGCCGGATGAATGAAAGCATAAGTGATAAAGCGCCAAAGTTGGCCCGACCAAATGTAGGCGCTGTCGAACATGGCGTAACCGAACAGCCCGTAGCCGCCGAAAAGGGCGGCGATGATGGCACAGACCACGTGCAGCGCGACCAACATCGTGGTCACGTCGAGCGGGTATCGCCCCATCCACGCTACGGGCCGATAATCATCGGAGGTCGTCACTCCGAACATGCGCCGAATAAACAGCCGCGAGTTTCGCGGCGCAAGCCGGTGCCGCTCTTCTGGCAAAAAAATCTTGGAGAAGCGGGTGAACCGGCAGAAATTCGTCACTCGCGCAATGCCCCAGGATCGACATTGCGCAAGATCGACAAGCAACCGGATGAAGGACATTGCGCCAGCCATTTCGCCGCCCGCCGGCATCGGCAACAACAAACCGGCGAACCAGGCGGTGCTCGACTGGGTTCACGAAGTCGAGCTGCTCGCGAAGCCGCAAAATATTTTCTGGTGCGACGGCTCGGATCGCGAACAGGAATACCTGCTGGGCGAAGCGATGCACGAGGGAGTGTTAATCAAACTCAACCAGCAAAAGGCCCCGCGCTCATATCTGCATCGCTCGAACCCGAACGACGTCGCCCGCGTAGAACAGTTCACTTACATCTGCACGCCGACGCAGGAAGAGGCTGGCCCGACGAACAACTGGAGCGAACCAGCCGAGACATATTCCAAGCTGCACGGTCTACTGAAAGGCGCGATGCGCGGCCGTACCATGTTTGTCATTCCCTACATCATGGGCCCGGCCAATTCGCCGCTTACCAAAGTGGGGTTCGAGATTACGGATTCGATTTATGTCGTACTCAGCATGCGAATCATGACGCGCATGGGCGAAGTCGCGGTGAAACGCTTGGGCAATGATCCCGCTGCGGAGTGGAACCGTGGTGTGCACTCATTGCTCGATGTCGATCCTGCGCGGCGGTTCATCTGCCATTTTCCGCAGGACAACACCATCATCTCCGTTGGCTCCGGCTACGGCGGGAATGTGTTGCTCAGCAAAAAATGTCTGGCGTTGCGCATCGGTTCGTATCTTGCGCGCAAACAGGGCTGGATGGCCGAGCACATGTTGATCCTTGGCGCCGAGTCGCCTGAGGGCCGCAAGCATTACATCGCCGCGGCGTTCCCGAGCGCGTGCGGCAAAACCAATTTCGCCATGCTCATTCCACCGAAGCACTTCGCCGGCTGGAAAATCACCACCGTCGGCGACGACATCGCCTGGATGCAGGTGCGCGACGGTCGACTCTGGGCGGTGAATCCGGAGAACGGTTACTTCGGCGTCGTGCCCGGCACCAATTACAAATCGAACCCAAACGCGATGAAATCGATCGAGCACGATTCGCTTTATACCAACGTCGCGCTCACCGACGACGGCGACGTTTGGTGGGAAGGCAAAGACGGCCCGCCGCCCACGCACGCGATCGATTGGCGCGGACGCGATTGGACGCCGGCATCGAAGGAAAAAGCCGCGCACCCGAACAGTCGATTCACGACGCCGGTGCGCAACAATCCCGTGCTCGATCCCGATTTTGAAAAAGGCGAAGGCGTGCCGATCAGCGCGGTCATTTTCGGCGGTCGCCGCAGCACGACTGTGCCGCTCGTCTACCAGGCGTTCGATTGGGACCACGGTGTTTATCTCGGCGCAACGATGGCGTCAGAAACGACTGCGGCCGCGGCTGGCGCCGTCGGTCAGGTGCGGCGCGATCCGATGGCGATGCTGCCGTTCTGCGGCTACAACATCGGCGATTATTTCCGGCACTGGATCGACATCGGCACCCGCCTAACGAATCCGCCGCTTATTTTCAACGCGAACTGGTTCCGCAAAGGCATGGCTGGCAATTTTCTCTGGCCCGGGTTCGGCGACAACATGCGCGTGCTCAAATGGATCATCGATCGCTGCCAAGGCAGCGGCGGCGCGCTCAAATCCCCGATCGGCTGGATACCCGGTCTCCACGATCTCGATCTCGCCGAGCTCGATATCGATCACAAATGTGTCGCGGCGCTGCTCGGAATCGATCACGAGGAATGGCAAAAAGAACTGGCTGCACACAAACGCTTCTTCGATTCACTCGGCGGCGTCGTGCCCGAAGAACTGCTCGATCAACGCAAACAACTCGCCGCGCGGTTTAAGCTGTAGCCGTCGCCTTGTGGGCGACGTGGTGCGAACGTGGCTCAGCGGAACGCTTCGCCCAGCGAAACGGCTGCAGAATTTGCGCGCTGCGTGCGCTTCTGAAATAATCTCCAGTGGGTTCGAAGCTGGCAAAAAAAGAATGCGTCACCGCGCCGTTTGAGCGGGGCTGCGTTGAAATCCGCGGGGCGCGCCAGAACAATCTCAAAGGCGTCGATCTCGACCTTCCGCTCGGCAAACTGACTGTCGTCACAGGCCCAAGCGGCTCGGGGAAGTCGTCGCTCGCATTCGAAACCATCTACGCCGAAGGCCAGCGGCGTTATGTCGAAACGTTTTCCCCTTACATGCGGCAGTTCCTCGACCGGATGGACAAACCCCGCGTGGACGACATCCGCGGAATCCCACCGGCGATTGCGATCGAGCAATCGAACCCGGTCAAAACATCGCGCTCAACTGTCGGCACGATGACGGAGATCAACGACTACCTGAAGTTGCTCTGGCCACGCCTCGCGAAAGCCTTTTGCCCAAGCT
>DASTDG010000054.1:0-4025 GCA_035710475.1 Chthoniobacterales bacterium
AGGTCACCTCGTTCCGACCACAATGTAAACAGCGCGAACTTCTCCGGCTCGGAAAACGTGCTCAGCTCGGGATCATTCCGCAAAACGTGGTTGACCGCGCGTTGAAACGTCTCGCCGGCAACGCGATTGAGATATGGCAACACCAATTCGTGCCGCGCCAATCCAATCTCCTCCATCATGTGCGCCACCGGTGGATTTTGCTGTGACGCATTCGTCAGGATGATCGCGAAAACTTCCGCCTCTCGCGCGCCGGCTCGGCGCAGCGCTTCGCGAAACGCATTCGCCGCATAAACAGACTGCGTCGACAACCAGGCATTGCCCTCCGCCAGCGGCACTTCGAATCCGTTCGGCTCGAGGAAACTCGCCCGCCGGAAATCGCGTAGCGCAAGCTCCGGCTGCTTATTCGCGACTTCGGCAAGTGCGCGCGTGAAGTAAAGTTGCCAATCAAGCGGTGCCCACTCGAGGCCGCGCGTAGCCATTCGGATTGCTTCCGCAAAGTCGTACTCGCTGTTAGCCGCGGCGGCGAGTTGCTTGGCGTTGGTTACGCCGACCGAGCCGGGTAGCAAAGATTGTCCACGCGCCGCAATCACCCAGGACGCGCCGCTCACAATCAGTAGAAGCCCAAGGACACGAAAGATAACGCCGACGAACCGACGGGACGGCAATCCCAGCGGCCGGTGCAGCGTCAGCCCTAACAAAAAGAGACCGGCAAACGCAGTGCCAACCCTATGGGCGGACACATCGATAATTCCATGTAAACCAAACAAAATGGCGCCGATGAGCGCGGCCAGACGAAGCCGTTGATTTGTGCCTTCGCGGAGCGGAAACACGCGCCGAATAAACAGGGCTGACGCGACGAGAATGACAATTACTGCGGGCCAGCCGAGCTCGCTCCAAACCCAAAGCCAGTCGCTCTCCGGGTGCAGCGAGCGCGTGTCCGCCCACGACACAGCGCGAAAAAGCGCAAATACGGCTTCGAAATTGCCGAGACCGACTCCGCACCATGGCGATGCGGCGATCATGCGAAATGTGTCTTTGAAGATGAGCCAGCGGAAGTCGGACGAGATGCCAAGAGCTTGCAAGCCGCGGAGATGAAATCGCTCCAGCGTTTCCCCGCCGCCCAGCAGCAGCGCACTGAACAACAGCAGCAGGAATGAAACACCGAGTGCGATCCAACCGGGCGAGCGTTGACGCAACGCCACAATCGCGATCCAAAGCGCGCTCCCGCCAACCAAAATGACGAGCCCAGCGCGAGAGAGATTCAAGACCAAGCCGGCAACTAACAGGGCAAGGCCGGGGATCCACATAACCCAACGCTTTCTTCCAAAGCGCAAATCGTCCTGCGCGCAGGCGAGCAGCACGATCGCGCTGATGCCGAAGAGATCGGCGGTCTGGTTGCGATTGGGAAACGGGCCGAAGCCGCGCGGATTATTCCAGAACGCTGGTGACATATGCGCCATGTAGAACCCGACGCTGAACGCCGCGAGCACGACAATGCCGACGACGAACAGGCGAAGCTGCCAGCGCACCGCGTGAAGATCGACATCTTGCGTGCTGACCAAGTACAGCCAGCTTACTCCCGCGACCAAGCTGATCAGACACGTTGTAGTGATCCACGGCTGGGGTGAGACGGTCGACGGCAAGGCGATTTTGAATTCGTTCGCCAGCGTCGTGCGCCATGGCGGGATGAAGAACCAGCCAGAGGGCAGAAATGCGATTGCGGCCAGCACGATGAGCGCGAGCAAGACACCGTTGATTGCATGGCCGAGCGACACGCGCGGCGGTCGCACCAGCAGAACTAATCCAAGCAGCGTGACGACAATTCCTTCGGCCCACTTCTGCGTGCTGCCGCCGACGAAACAGGCCAGCACCGGCAGCAGCGCGATGGCGCTGTTGCTTAGCCAGGCAGTCTGGCCATCGCCTTGACGCCTGCGCCGGTGCTGAGAGTCCGACGGCTGATCTGCCATCACGTGCGCGCGAAAGTTTTGGTATGCGAATCGCTGCTAAGCTCGACAATCGCTGAGCGAAGACGACGGGCTGTCATGCGGACGACGAGCTTAGCACGAGTTGAAGCCGCGCGCGCGTCGGGTACGCTCGGGGCGCTCTCAAAGTCGCCATGATCACGCAACGCACGGAAGGTCTCTACCGTCTCTTCCTGCTCTGCCAAATCGTGATCGTGGCCGCGCTTTTCTGGCTCGGCGTCTGGATCATCGTCACGTTCTATGCGCCCGGCGCCGGCGTCGAGTTCACCTGGCGGCGCTACAGCATCTACTGTGGCTGCATCGTGCTCGGCATCTGGATCGAATCGCTCTCCCGCAGCGGGTCGCGCAATTACTTCCTGCAAAACGAGCTCCTCCTGCAGCATCGGCTCAGCCTCCGCCAAACCATCGCCGGCATCGGCGTGCTTGTGTTCTACCTCATCGGCACGAAGGACGCCTTCATTTCGCGCGTCTTCTTCTTCAACTTTGTGCCGTGGTTGTATGTCGCGCTTCTTTTCTCTCATCATTATCTGCCGTCGCTGTTGGCGCGCGCATTCTTCACCCTGCGTGATGAAAAGACACTTCTCGTCGGGTCAACTGCGCGCGCCGCGCACCTCCGCACCTGGCTGCACCGCAAAGCCGAAATCGGCCTGCGCACCGTCGGCTTGGTTTGCGATGACGACATGGAGAATCACGACTCAAGCATCCCGGTTCTCGGCAAACCGAGTGAGCTGGAGAAAATCATCCCCGCGCGCGGCATCACCCAGATCATCCTGCTCGAGTTCCCGCTCTTCACCGAAGCCAACCGCAACATCATTCAGATCTGCGATCGGCTGGGAATTCGACTGCTCATCGTGAGCGACCTCGAAGAGAAGCTCCGCCATCCCGTCACGCATTTTGAAGATGATGGCTTGCGCTTCATCGCTTTGCGCGAGGAACCGCTCGAAAATCCGCTCAACCGTTTTTTTAAACGTGCTATCGACCTCGCGATTTCAATCCCAGTCATGTTCTTCATTTTCCCAATTTGCGCGGCGGCAGTGTGGATCGCGCAACGCTTCCAGTCCCGCGGCCCGCTCTTTCATGTGCAGACGCGCGCCGGCATGCAAAATCGACAATTCAAAATTTGGAAGTTCCGCACCATGCACGTGAGCAACGGCGACATCGCACGCCAGGCGCACCATGATGATGAGCGCGTTTATCCGCTCGGGAAATGGTTCCGCAAATTGAGCATCGATGAGGTCCCGCAGTTCTGGAACGTCCTCCGCGGCGACATGAGCATTGTCGGCCCACGCCCGCATCTCATCGAGCACAACAATCAGTTCTCGCGCCTGCTCGAGAATTACCACGTCCGCGCGTTCGTCAAACCGGGCATCACCGGCCTCGCACAGGTGCGCGGTTTCCGGGGCGAAGCGCGCAACAATTCCGACATCGCCAACCGCGTCGCGTGCGACATTGAATATCTCGAGAACTGGAATCTCTCGCTCGAGTGCGGAATCATCCTGCGAACCTTCGCGCAATTGATCGTTCCCCCGCGGACTGCCTACTAATCCCGCGCCTCGAGCGCCTGCAGGCGGCTGCGATGGATCGCGAGCAGCGAATCGCGCGGCGCTTCCGGACCACATGGAACCAAAGTCCGGCCGTGGTAGAGCGCGAAGTCTCGTTCCCGCAGAAAATCGGGAATCGCGCCATCGCTGTAGCCATCGAGGTAAATCACTTTGACGCGTTGCTCCTCGAACAATCTGGCGGCTCCACGCAGCACCGGCAGCTCGTGACCCTCGACGTCGATTTTCACAACCAGGTCAGTCTGCGGCAGCGACAGCGCGTCCAGCCGCTCACAATGAACTTTCATTTCCGCGGCCTCGCGCGCGCTGACCCGGAACACGCCCGAAGTCACGCCAGAAGTAAAACCGAGCTCACCGGATCGGTCCGACATTGCAATGTTCAACACCTGGACCGATTCGCCCACGGAATCGCGCAGCCGTTCTGCGGTCTGCCGATTCGGCTCGATCGCGACGTAGTTTGTGTCTGGCGAGATATTCCGCAGCC
>DASTDG010000055.1:0-4338 GCA_035710475.1 Chthoniobacterales bacterium
GTTGACGACCTGGCCGGTCGGTATGCCGTTCGCGATCTCCCTCCACGTTTTGCCGCTGTCGCGCGTCGCAAAAATGTGCGGCCGCAGATCGTCGATTCGCATCGTGTTGACCGCCGCGTAAGCAGTGTTCGAATCGAAATGTCCCGCTTCGATTAGCGAAATCTTCTGCCACGCCGAAATGTTCGGCGGCGTCACGTTGGTCCAGGTTTTTCCGCCGTCGGTTGTCAGGTGAATCAAACCGTCGTCGGTCCCGCACCAGATCCGGTTCGCGTCGAGCGGCGACGCCGCAACAGTGTAAATCACGCCGCGTCGATGAGCCTGCTTTGTTGCGTCCTCTTTGTATTTTCCGATGCTGGCCGGCAGCTCGTAATTCGGTCGCGACAAATCGGGACTGATTTTTTCCCAGTGATCGCCACGATCGCGTGTTTGCCAAAGCGTATTTCCCGCGAAGAAGAGCAAATGTGGATCGAGCGGCGAAAAGACAACCGGCTCGGTTCGCAACATCCGGAAGCCTTCTGTTTGGACCGGCACCGGCACTATATTTTGCGCCTGACCGGTGCGGCGCTCGAATCGCGTCAGCTTACCGCCAATGATGATGTCCGGGTCGAGCGGATCGGCAACGACGTAACCATATTCCTCTGCCGCGACCGGGTGCCAATCACGGAAGGTGATCTCGCCCTGATCACCGCGGCTTTTGATTCCAACAGAACCGCTTTCCTGTTGGCCGCTGTAAAGCCGGTACGGAAACGCGTTGTCCGCGCTGACGTGATACAACTGCGCCGTGGGCTGGTTATACCACGAGCTCCAGCTCTTGCCGCCGTTCACCGTAACGATCGCGCCCTGGTCCGAACCGAGAAGAATGATGTCCGGATTATTCGGATTGATCCAAACGTTTTGATAATCGTCGCCGCCGGGTGCGCCGCGCCAGCCCTCCCAGGTTTTACCGCCGTCCGTTGATTTCCAACAAACGATGCTCGCTGAGTACACGATCTGCGGATTTTTTGGATCGAACCGCACCACCGGGAGATCACCACCGCCGATTCCAAGTCCGGGCCGCGGATCGTCTGTTGTGCCGCTCCAGGTTTCGCCGCCGTCGTCCGAGCAATAAAGTTTGGAGATCGTCTTTGTCCGGACCGCAGCGAACAATGTTTTCGGCGCGCTTGGCGCAATCGCGATGTTTGCCTGGACGATGTTCGCCGGTAGCCCTTTGGTTAGTTGGCGCCACGTCTTGCCGCCGTCGGTGGATTTAGAAATGCTCCCACCGTCTCCGTCGAACACCCCGTTTTCCCATGGTCCTTCGCGCGATTCCCACAGCGCGGCGTAAACAATTTGCGGATTACTCGGATCGATCAGGACATCGCTCGCGCCAACGTTCTCATCACGATAAAGAACTTTTTCGAACCTCTTGCCGCCATCGAGCGATCGATAAACGCCACGTTCTTCGTTGGGTCCGTACGGATGACCGGCAACGGCCACAAAAACGCGGTCCGGATTTTTGGGATCGACAGCGAGCTGCGCGACCTGCTGACCGTCGCGCAATCCAAGATGGGTCCACGCCTTGCCCGCGTCAGTGGATTTATAAACACCGTCGCCGACCGAAAGATCCGGCCGATGCAATCCTTCGCCGCTGCCAACGTAAATCACGTTCGGATTTGAAATCGAAACCGCGATCGCACCGATCGATGCCGTCGGCTGATCGTCGAAAATCGGCTGCCACGCGCGCCCGTAATCGATCGATTTGAAAACGCCGCCGTTCACCGGTGCCATGTAGAAAACATTCGGCTGCGACGGCACACCGCAGATCGCACGCGTCCGCCCGCCGCGGTAAGGTCCAACGTTCCTCCAGCGCAAAATCGAATGGAACTCTCCCGCGCGCGCTTCAGCGATTGCAAAAAATAAGAGTAAGGCGATGACGATGGGATTGCGAATCGAACTCATGGCATGAACCGGCCACTCTCTTCCGCTGTTCCGAAATTCGCAACGCGCGTTCTCCTCGCCGCCGAGGTACGGGAGATTCACCCAATCGCTTTCGAACGCCGGTCCGATCCGCCAGTCGCACCGACTCATCGCGTGGCGAACTCGGGCCGCTTGAGGTCAACCGCCCCTACCGATAACCTTTCAACCCTTCAACATTTCAATCCTCTGCCATGCTCTCTGCTGTAATCTTCGATCTGGACGGCGTGCTCGCCGACTCCGAGACGTGGTGGAATGAAATCGACGCGAAATTACTCGCTGAGCACGGCGTGACATATCATGGCGAATATCACCAGAACGTCGTCGGGGTGAGCTACCGCCTCGCGGTCGAGTTTTACAAGAAAGCATTTGGCCTCTCTGCGCCCACTGAGGAAATGATGCGGCGTCGCGGTGAGATCGCGACGGAGTTATTTGCCGATCGGGTCGGGCTGTTTCCTTATGTCAAAGAAGTGTTGGAAGAACTGTGGCAAATGAAACTGCATCTGGCCGTAGCCACGAGCTCGGTCAGCGCGTCTGCGCGACCCTTTTTAGGTCGACATCAGCTGACCGGATTCTTCGAGGTCATTGTTACCGGCGAAGAAGTTGAACGCGGCAAGCCCGCGCCCGACATCTATGTGTGCGCTGCGGAAAAACTTGGAATCCCTGCTGACGCATGCCTTGTGGTTGAGGACGCGCTTCCCGGCGTCGCTGCGGGGAAGGCGGCGAACATGCGCGTCGCTGCGATCCCAGACCGCCGCTTCGTCGATCCCGCTGAGTATGAAAAACAAGCGGACTACCTCCTTGGCAGTTTGAAAGAATTACCCCAGCTTGTTCGCAAGGAGCTGTAGCCGCGGGCGTTGACCGCGCCGAGCAACTTGTAGATTCCTCAAGTTCCGCCGCAAACGGCATAACCTTGAGCGCGCAAATCGTCGGCCAGGTCTTTTTCCATTTGAACGGCATATTCGTACGGCATTGGGTTCAGATGTTCAAACAACTCCGGCAACAATCGAACACCATATTTCCTGACCAGCCGGGCCGACTTGTACCCGTTTTTGTGATTTTCAAATCGATGATCGACCGGCAATCCGGTCATTCCAACGTAGATGGCGGGTTTGGATGGATCGCGCGCCGGATTGCGCCGCAGGATCGACAAATCCTTTAGCGCAGCTTTGGAAAGTAGAACTACGTAAACGTTATGATGGAATTCGGGCTCGACCGATCGATGCCGCTTACGACGCACCTGACGCTTTAACTCGGAGAGTAATGACAGGCAACTGATGGCCGAGCGCTCCCGGGGAGCCTGGCTACAATCTCTGCGTGTAATCTGTTGTAGCCGCTGCCGACGAGTGCGGCCACAAACTTTTAGTAGCAACTATTCAGCCGCAGAATTGCCGCTTGCCGCGCTACGACAACGTTATTTCGCCGACTTCTTCTTCTTCGCGAGGACGAGGCGCTCAGTTTTTTTACGGCGCCTTGCGCGTTTGTTAACGTTGTCTCTGCCTTTGTTGTGTCCCATAGGGTCTAACAGTCACCTACTCCCGCGGTCTCGTCACCTCGCAGTTTTCACGAAAGACCAGAAGCAACTGCTAGTCTATGGACGAATTGGAGGCCGGCGTCTGCGTCCACCTGAGGCGGACTGCGCCGGATGTGATATCGCCGGCGCGTCCTGAACTTTTATCTCGAACGTACGAAACAGGGGAGCCAGATCGATCACGTCGTTCGCAGCTGATCTCAACATGTTCCCCAGATTTGTAGCAACCGACGCGACTTCTACGCGGATCCCGTGTCGGCGCAGCTTGATGGCGAGATAAGCAAAATCGGCGTCACCGGTTACGAGAATCACAACATCAGGCCGCATCTCCATGGAAAGCTCCAGCGCGTCGATCGCCATCATCACGTCCACGTTCGCCTTATAATGACCTTCCTCGGCAGGGGCCCCATCTTTGGTCACGACCATGAATCCGTTGGAGCGCAGCCAATGGACGAACTTGTTTTTCTTGTCGCGCTCATCCTGCCACGTCGGGATGGCCGGCGGCAATCCGGCATAGACCACCATCTCGATTAGATCGCGTTCCGTGTCTGGCCCGGCCAGAAAATCGCGCAACTTTAGCCAATCGAGCCCACGTCCCGCAGTCCGCACAGAACTGCCGACGTTCGATTCATCCACCAGCACCAACACTCGCGAACGAGCGTGAATATCGGGATTTTTCTTTCGCACCTGGAAACGAATCAACTACATGCGTGCAATGACGCGACTCCAATTTCTAGTCCAAGCTAGACCCTGCGAAATGTGTTTCCGCCGAAAATGATTGCCAGTCCAAGCAGGATCACTGCCACCGGCACCAGGGGAGCGCCGGTGATGTAGGTTAGCAGGACGAAGAGAAT
>DASTDG010000056.1:0-3051 GCA_035710475.1 Chthoniobacterales bacterium
CGGTTTGCTAACAACCGGAGGCGCCGCGGACGGAATCGACGAGCTCTGCGCAAGCGGCAGACTGATGAGGAAAGTTGTGCCTTGGCCGAGCTCCGACTGAATCTGCAGCTCGCCGCGATGTCGTTGAATGATGCCGTAGACCATCGACAAACCGAGCCCGGTCCCGTGTTCACCCTTGGTTGAAAAGAACGGTTCAAGGCAGCGCTGACGCACGGTTTCCGTCATGCCGGTGCCCGTGTCGCTCACGCGAATGACGGCGCGGTCGTTTTCAATCGCCGTTTCGAGCGAAATTTCGCCGCCATTCGGCATTGCATCGACGGAGTTAAAGATGAGGTTTGTGAGGACTTCACGCAGCGCGGATTCTTCGCCAGCGACAATCGGAAACGCCTTCGCCTCGGCGCTGACCTTGATTGTTGCGCCACGCGCTTGCGCCTGATGCCGCCACTTGGGCTCAGTAAGTGAGACGGCCTGCTGCACGATCCGGGCAAGATCGACAATTGGAAATTGCTCGTCGCTCTCAACCGGCCGGTAAAATTCGCGCAGGCGTGCGACAACGTTGGCGGCGTCTTTAGCCGAAGTGCGCAGCATCTCGAGACAACGGCGCGTTTCTTGTTTGTCATCGAGCAGGACGGGATTCTCGAGCAGGACGTCGGCGAAACCGAGGATCGGCATGAGCGTGTTGTTGAAGTCGTGCGCGATGCCGCTGGCCATCTGCCCGATCGCACTGAGCCGCTCCTGTTGAATCACCTGCTGCTGCGTCGCTTTCAGTTCACGCAGCGTTTTTTCCAGCTCGCGATTTGTCTCGCGCAAATCCTTCTCGGCCTGCCGTCTGCGGCTCAGGTTTTCCACTGAACCGGCGACAATCCTGTCGACCGGTTTTGCCAGTCCCTGCGCGAGGAACAGACTGGCACCGAACCCGCCGACCAACACGGCCAGAGCGAAGGCGATGATTTTCCAGCGCAGCGTTTGCGCTTCTCGCAGCGACGCGGCCAAGGGGTATAGGCAAACCTGGTTAGGCGGGAGCAAATTTCGTTTCTGGGTCGAGTGCCTTGTAAAACAGCAGGTGCGGCCCGTTTTCGAGATCGACAACGAAATTGCCCGCCGGGGATGCCTTTGCTGCCGCGCCGACACGCTGCGCCAGGAGACGGCGGTCGGGCGTGCTAATCCCGTCGATGTAAAGCTTTTGGTTGAGCCAGATGCCGCTTCCGATCGTGCTGCCGCTTTGCGCATCCTGACTGCGCATTTCGGCCATCGGAAAACCGATCACGAGCGCTCCTAAAATGCTTCCGTTCCAGTCGCGAATCTTCGTGACGACGATCTCGCGCAACACCGTTAGGCGACTACCGCGCCCCAAGGCAATGAAGCCGATGCTTTGCTCATCAATGTCGGCCGGCGCGCGACCGAGCGGCGCGAGCGTTGCATCCAATGCTGACTGCTCGAACAGTCCGGCGGGATGTTGGCCGGGCGGCAAAACCACGCCTTGGGAATCGAAAAATCGAAAGAACGAAGCGCGCACCAGACCCGGCTCGGGATCGGCGGCCGCGCGCGTGGGCTCGAACACGCCTTGCAATTCGGTCAGTGCATTGGCGTAGAGATCGTCGACATCTCGTTCCTCAAGCGCGGCGCGCAATCTGACGGAGCGAGACAGCGTTCGGCATTTCTCCGCGATAGCGTTCGATTGCAAGTCTTGGACGGCAAGAAACGAGCGCAGTTGGCCCTCGAACTGCGCGTCCAGGAGTTTTTGCTGATTGGAGCGGAGATTGTTTTCCGCGACATAGAGCGTCGCACTCGTCGCGGCGAAGACGACGAGCATCATCGCCAGCAGCAACTTGGCCCGGAAATTTAGCGCGCCGGAAATGTTCAAAATGGGGAACCGCGGCGATTTATTTTCCCGCAAAATCGACGTGCAGCGCCGCGCCTTGTTTCAGGTCCACCTGTTGCGTGCGGACGTCTGTGTCACTAACCCAGGCTTTAAGCAGGAAATGGCCGGCCGGCAGATGATCCATCCGATAATGGCCGAACGTGTCGGTCTTTTGGAAGTACGGCGTCTCCAAGACCAGAATCGTGCCCCGCATTCGATCGTGAATCTCGCAATGCACCGTCACGACCCCGGGCTTGTCGAAGATCACCGTGCCGGGCCGTTCATCTTTGCGATAGCGGCCGAGATCGAAGCGCTTCGTCTTCGAATAGGAGAAAACGTTGTGGTAAGTGTCATCGAGATTCGGAAACGCGACCGCGGTGCCGATGTGAACTGCGACCAGATCGGGAGAGAATTGCATGTTCTTCTGCGACATCTCGGCAGTCGTTTTCGCCGCAGGTTCGGTTGCGGCTGAGAAATCGCCCTCCAGGTAAACTACTGCTGCCGGCGGATTGCTCGGCGCGAGCACCGCCTCGCTCGTTCGATATCGTTGATCGAGCGGACGTTCCGGCGTTGGCGCAGGCAGTTGTACTACGCCTTCGACTGCGGCGTCGTTTCCGGCAAAACTGGGTGACGCCAGTCCAATAGCGCAAACAGCGATGACCACCCTGGGATGCACACTGGATCAGTTAAAAGCGAGAAAGGTGCCAGATCCGACGGCCGTCCGCGAGGTGCCAGCACCTGCAGGCAGCGACGCCCGCCGCGCGCTTGTCCTGCAATGTTGGCTTCGCGTAACGTGCGACCATGCATCGTCGATCGTCTTCACTCTTCCTCTTCCGCTTTGTCCTAATCTTCTTCGCGCCGCAGCTCTTCGCTGCTTCTTCTGTTCAGGAACGCGCTGATCGTTTCCTGAAGTTTGCGAACTCCGGTTATCAGGCGCTTTATCGAGTAAACAGCGAAGCGCAGTGGCTCGCGGTCACGGATGTAACGCCGGAACACGACGCCGCAGCTGCGGCGACCGGCAAAGCTTACGCGGCCTTCAATGGTAATCCGGCGATCATCACCGAAGCGCGCGAGCTGCTAACGAACGACAAAGAATTAACCGAGCTAACGGTGCGCCAGTTGAAACAGCTGCTACTAAACGCAGCTGAAGGCCCGATGACGAATCCCGAGCTTGTGGCGAAACGCGTGGA
>DASTDG010000057.1:0-2961 GCA_035710475.1 Chthoniobacterales bacterium
GCCGACGCAGCATGGTGAGCAGCGCGCAATTGAAATTCGTTCTCGAAAATTCATGGACGCTGAAGGATTTGAACGAGGAGAACGCGGCGGCGCGGTGGCGGTTTCGCGTGCAGCGGGCGCATCTCAGATCAGAGGGCGGAGATCCGATGACAGAGATCAGCAGCTGATGTTTGCGACGATTTATTTGCCCAATTTTTATTTGCAGGCGGCGACGCGGCATCAGCCGGAGCTGCGCGAAAAGCCGGTTGGGTTGATTGAAGAACAGGAAAACAAACCGGTCATTATTCAGCTCAATGCGGAAGCGGAATCAGCCGGGATTCGCAAAGGCATGACGCCGAGCCAGGCATTGGCGCGGTCGTTACAGGTGGTGATCAAAGTGCGTGCGCCGGCGCAGGAAAAAGCGCTGGCGGAGATTTTGCTGCAGCACGCGTTCACGTTATCGCCCTACGTGGAAGCGACTGCACCCGGTGTTTGCACAATCCAGTTTACTGACGACCGCGATTTGGGCCGGAAAGTTGAATGCGTGATTCATCGGTTGATTGACTGCGACATTGTCGCGCAAGCGGGGATTGCGCCTTTGCCGGACACCAGCTTTCTGGCGGCGCATCTCGCCCGCCCCGTATTGCAAATTGCTGACGCGAAAGAATTCCTCGCGCCTTTACCGATCGAGACGCTGGCGATCGCGTAAGATCGACAATTAGTCCATCTGTAGCCACCGGCCTGTGGCCGGTTTAAACAAAAATAAGACGGCTCACAGAGCCGTGGCTACAGGACACCTCTACAGGTTATCTCTCCACCGCGTGGCGCTCCATTAAGAGACTGTAAACCAGACCGCCGGCAGCAGCGCCGAGGAATGGGCCGATCCAGTAAACATAATGGTCGTGCCAGAAATTCGCGGCCACGGCGGGACCGAAGACGCGCGCCGGATTCATCGCCGCCCCCGTGAGCGGGCCGCCGAAAAGGATGTCGAGAGTGATTGTCGATCCAATGGCAAAACCGGCGACGCGCCGTCCGCGTTCATCCACGGCGGTACCGTAAACCACGAACACGAGAAAGAAGGTCAGGATCGCTTCAACCAAAATTCCCTGCCACGGGCTCAGGTTAATCGCGAGTTGCGGTGTGCCGGTGACAACGACATCGCGTCCGAAAAGTCCCAAGCAGATCAGCGCGGCGCTCAAGCCCCCGAGCAATTGGGCGCTCCAGTAACGCAGCGCATTCGGCAACGTCATGTGACCACCGCAGAGCAGCCCGAATGTGACCGCGGGATTCAGTTGGCCGCCGGAAATGTGGAGCGTCGCAGAAACGAACGCCGCGATCGTCAGTCCGTGCGCGAGCGCGACGCCGAGCACATCGTGACCGGCGGTTTTAATCGCGCCGACACCGACAAAGATGAGTGCGAAAGTGCCGACGAATTCAGCGATCCATGGACGGAGTTTTTCCATACTCGAATGCAATCAAATTGCATTCGCAGTGACAAGTGATGAGTGACGAGTGACGAGAGCTGGAACCAGAACAGCAATCACTTCGTCATTTGTTACCTGTCACTCGTCGCTGGCTTTTAGCCGCCGGCATAGTTCGGGTATTTCTGCCGGAGCTCGCGGGCGGCGCGGTCGGCTTCTTCACTTTTGCCCGCGCGTTGATACGCGACGGAAGCTTTTTGCAAGGCGCGCGGCGTGATTGCAGGGTCATCATAAAGTAACGCCACACCCATAAAGGCTTTGCCGGCGTCTTCGAATCGGCCGCGTTCAAACTGAACGTCACCAGCGAGAAGACGCGCTTCCGCATTCACGCGTCCTTCCGGTTGCAGGAGCATGATCTGCTCGGCGATCCTCTGGGCGTCATCGGCCTTGTGCGCGGCGATCTTCACGGCACCAAGCGCGAGGAGCACTTTGGCTTTGCCGCCGGGATCAGTTGACGCTGCCAAATATTTTTCGAACGCGTTTTCCGATTCCTCGAACTTTTGCTGTTTGGCCGCGGCATCGCCGAGGTAAAACCAAAAATCTGGTTTCACCTGCGGATTGTCGATCTTGCCGATGAGCCCCAGGTATCTCTCGGCTGCGGCGTAATTCTTCTCGTTGTAATACTCGATGCCGAGCCATTCGAGGATCTCGGCGGGAACAACCGCCTTCGGATTGGTTGCGAGGAACCCATCTACCTCCTTCGTCGCCGCCGCACGATCGCGCATTCCAAAATAGCAGGAGATGATGCGAACCGTCGCGAGATCGTAGTATTGATCCTTGCTCAACTGACGCGCGGCGTTCAGCGCGGCCAGTGCGGTCTTGTAATCCTTCAACTCAAAAGCCGCCTTGCCGATGTAATATTGCGCTCGCGCTGCGGCCGCGGTTTTTGGAAATTCCTTCAGGAGCTGACGGAACGTGTCGACCATGCCCTTGAGGTTTTGTTGCTGGCCAAGGATGAGCGCCTTGTTGTGCAACGCGTCTTCGCGCTCGCGCGCGCCCGGGTATTTCATCAGGACGGTATTCCAATCAGCGAGTGCGGCGTCGTAATTTTTGTCCTGCTGATAAACGAGCGCGCGCTGAGCCAAGGCGGCCGGGGCTTGCGGGCTGTCGGGGAACGCCTGCGCAAAATAGGTGAACGCCTCGACAATACCGGCGGTGTCCTTCAACTGAATGTAACACCAGCCGAGTTTGTACGCACATTCGGCGCGCAGCTTGGGCGAAAGTTGCGCAGCGCGCAGCTCGGCGTAAATCGGCGCCGCCCGCTGGTAATTCTGCTGTTTATAAAGCGCCTCGGCCTTGAGCAACTTCGCCTGGTCGGCGCGCTCCGTCGTCGGATTCGTAGCGAGGAATTCGTCCACTTCGGGCGGCAGCGTGGACGCATCGGAGTTATAAATATTGATCAGGCGCTGGTAGCGCGCCTCTTTGCCTTCCTCGCGCTCCGGGTATTTGGAAATGATTTCCTGATAGAGCGCTTCGGCGTCGGACGCGTGCCCGAGCTGGC
>DASTDG010000058.1:0-2193 GCA_035710475.1 Chthoniobacterales bacterium
GGAGCCAGCGCATAGCAAACCACCGAGAGAACGGTGGAATAACGGATTCCCGCCCCCAGCAGCGCGTTGAATGTAAGCCAAAAAAAGAATCCCGCGACCAGAACGATGACCGCGTTTTGGAGGACGTATACGACTACACCATATTTATGCACCCGCTCGACGCGCGCCGAGATCAGCTGGCTATTTTGGCTCGGCGGAGCGTCGGAGTTCGCCGGCCCGGAAGAATCCTGCGTGATCTGGCGCTGATACACTGCGTTCCAATCGACCTTTCGGACAAGCTCGAGTGAAGCCGGCACGCAAAGCAAAAGGAAAACGACGTACGGAATCAATATCGACGGCCGCTGCGCGATCGCGCGGAACGAGGAAACCGGTTTGACCAATACTCCGTAGAGTAAGCGAACCTGGTTCATTTGGAGATTAACGGGCAGAGCTTTGCTGCACAACCTGCCGGCGCGGGAAACATACCCCAACTTCAGTGCAGCGCGTAACAACTAGCAAAAATTTCGCTTATTGAGTTAAGGCCACTCGAGCCGCTAGCAAATCTCCGCGCCCCGGCAAGGCTACATCATCGACGCCCAGCCGACCTTCACGAGAACATAGATCGCCCAAAGGCCAAATACAGTGCCGAAAGCTGATGCGCTGGAGATCTTACGCGGGTTCGCGGCTTTAAAACCGATTACGAGCAGGGCCATCGTCCAAATCCAGAAAACGTCGAGCGATTGGCCGAGCGAAATGAGCCAGTTCGGGCTATCCGATGGGACGTACGCCGCAAGATTGCTCGCGAGCATCGTGTTTGGATTCACTTCGCCATAACTCTTCATTGATAAGACCACGATCAAAAGGATTGTCGCGAAAATCGACGGCATGAACGAATGAGACACAATGCCGAAGGGCACCCCAAATCGAAGCTGCGCTCCCGAGATCACATTAAACGCCGCCCAATACACCAGAGTTAGAATCACGGCAAACAGAATCGGTCCGCAGACCGCAAAAATCCAAGCCGCCATCGGTGCGAATTTTGCGCCGATGTCGACTCGCTGCTGTTTCTGATCGTCGGAGAGTTGTTGAAACGCTGCAGATTTCTCGCTCTGCGCGCGAATGAAGCTTGCCCAATCAACCTTCTTGCTGATCAGCGCCCCGGCGCCGATGCTAAAAATTGTAAGCAGCGCGATCGGAACGATCCAACTAGGCTTGCGAACGATATCTTCGAATGTGGCCTTGGGGCTGAACAGTACATTGAATGCTCGCGCGAAACCGCTCATTTGCGGCTGTTGCTGTTCGGGCACAGCAGTCGCTGTAGCCATAGTGGTGCCTCCAGTAGACTCACGCTGCGGATTCTCAACCGACCTTGACCGTATTACGGGCGACTTTTGCAGAAGTTTCACCCGAAACGCAAGGAATTAATTGTCGCGAGTTTGGCGAGACGCGAGAAGCTTCAATTCGCTGCGGGCACTTCGGGCACAGCGGCGAGAAGCGACTGAGTATAAGGATGCGACGGATGATCGAGAACCTGTTGCGCGACGCCTTCCTCGACAAAACGTCCTTCGTGCATTACGGCAACTCGCGTGGCTAACTGCGCCACGACGGGTAAGCTGTGCGAAATGATCAGATAGGTGAGCAAGAGCTCGTGCTGCAGCCTGGCAAGCAGTTCGATGATTTGCGCGCCGACCGAAACATCAAGCGCCGAGACCGGCTCATCCGCGACAATCAACGCGGGCCGCAGGATTAGCGCGCGCGCGATGCCGATGCGCTGGCGTTGTCCGCCAGAGAATTCGTGCGGCATGCGATTCGCCGCGGAGGCGTCGAGTCCGACGGAAGCAAGCGAATCGCGAACGCGCTCCGCTCGCTGCGTGCGAGTGAGCCGCGGCTCGTGAATGGAGAGCGGCTCCGCAATTAGTTCCCTGACCGCCATGCGCGGATCGAGCGATGAAAACGGATCTTGAAAAATCATCTGCATCCGCGCGCGCAGGCGCCGCAAATCCGCACCGCTGGCGGCCAGAAGGTTAGCGCCATTCAATTCGATTTCGCCGGAGTCCGGCTCGACCAAGCGAAGCAACATGCGCGCCAGCGTCGTTTTTCCGCTGCCGGATTCACCGACGATCGCGAGGGTCTCGCCTTTTTCGAGCCGGAATGAGACGCCATCTACGGCGACGCGCTTATCCTCTCTGCCGGCCGAGAATTCGCCGCTGGAGC
>DASTDG010000059.1:0-4855 GCA_035710475.1 Chthoniobacterales bacterium
CTACTGCTAATCGACGGAACCTGCGGCGGAGTAAAGGTGGTCGGGTAACGAAATTCCCTGACGATCTCGATGACCGCGCGCTGACCGCTCTTGGTCGTGACTTTCGGTGCAGAAAGGAGATCGACACCTTTTTTCTGGTTCAAGGCGCGGACTACGACTTGAAATTGTGGATCGGTGAACACGCCGGCCAATCCGAAAATCCCCGGGGCAAGTGAAGTTGCTCCTGTGGTTGGAAACAAGAGCGCGTCGAGTGCGTTTGCGCTGATGGCAAGATTGCCGCTGCGAGTCCCAGCCGAGACCGGATTCTCACCGACTGGAATTCCATTGGCACCGAGGATCGGAAAATCCGCAGGGTTCCCGGCAGGATGTGTTCCGAAGGTCCCGCCGGAACCAAAGACTTTGTGATTGCCAATGTTGAACTGCCCGAGGAGCCAGTCGAAACCGAGCTCCTTGAGATTGTTTTGCGTGATCTCGATGAACTTCGACTCGATCTCAACTTGTTTGGGTCCGGCAATGGCGGCTTGTTCGACCAACGCATCCACCAACTCAAGATTATCGGCAGTGTTGCGGACGATCAGGCGACTGCTCTGCGGCAGAAAATTCGCACTCGCCCCCGGCGGGAATGGAACGCCCTGGCTCTCGAGAAAATCCTTGGCAGTCTCGCGGCCGACAAGCTGGTGTCCACCGGTCGATTCTACTGTGTCCTTTGCCGTGCCGGCGGAAACGGCCGGCGCCGCAGGTGCGGCAGCGGCGCCTGCGCCGGTTCGCGCCGGCTGATTCAACACCGAAGGCGCGACGTTGACCGTGGTGGTAATGAAGCCGGGGGGCACGCGGTACTCTTTCGTGATCAGATCATTGCTCTGTTCGCTGATCGGAATGATCGAGACAGCGTAGGGCTCAACTTTCACTTTTAATCCCGCCTGGCTGGCGATGTAGCGAAGCGCTTCACCAAGCGGAATCTGACTGAGCGAAAGGGTGATGCGCGCATTCGCCGGCGAAATGGCTGATGCCGCCACAGCCGCGGGCGCAACTACAGGCCGTGCCGGTAACGGCGTGGTTTGCGCGGCCGGTGCAGTCTCGGGCGCACCGCCAGCCGGTGCTGCCGCCGCGCCCGGAGCCGCCGCCGGTTCAACTGGAATAGGTGGAGGCGCCACCTGACCTAGTGGGACGAGGCGTAAGACAATGTCGACGCCTTTCTTTCCTTCTGTCGTCGGGTCATTAAGCGCGGCTTGTTGTCGGAGGAAATCGATCGCTTCGCGTATGCTCGCGTCGCGAAATTCGATCTTTGGGATGATGATCGTGTTTAGCTTTTGCGTGATGCGAGCGGTACCGGTGACGTCGCGCTGAAAAGCTTCCCCCAACGGCCCGACGGTTTGCCCGTACTGGTGGACTGGTTGCTCCCAACCTTTCTCGACCGCCCACATTTGCCGGGCGCGTGTTTCGTTGTAGGCCTGTTCGTTATAGTGATACTTCGTGTTATCGATCTTTTCCTCACCGCGGCGTGCGGCCACGTTGTAGGGGTCGAGCGCCAGGACCTGCTCGTATTTCTTGAAGGCGAGATCGTATCGGCCGGAGTTGTAGTAGCCGTCGGCATCCGCGAGCAGCGCTTTTACTTGCTCGACTTTGGCGATGAACTTGGGCCCCATCGTTTTGTTGAAGTAGCCGGGCTGCCGCAGATGCGCGAGCAGCTCCGACGCAGCGCCGCAGTTCGGACTGTAATGTTCATCAAGCACTTCGCGGAGGATCCCTTCAGCTTCGCCATATTTGCCTTCGGCAATCTTCTGTTCGGCCAGCTTCACACCGCTCTCGCAGAACCCGGCAAGCGCTTCGTCATGCAGATTGCCGCTCGTAACCGCGTCCGGCAGCAAGCGCACCGCCGTGCGAAATTCGTCGTGCGCGAGCGTGTAGTTCTTGTCGAGCATGGCGCGTTTGCCGCGAGCAAGCGCATCGGCGCCGCGCGGGATGGCGGCCTGGCGGCGCGCCACTTCGCGCTGCGCGACCCGTTCCACGGTCTGGCCAAGCGCCGCGAGAGAACAGGCAAGTTGGCAAACAATCAAGCTGGGCAGCAGCAGCTTCACAGGGGTGGAGTTGGTTCGCATGGCGGGTGGAGATTATGGAGTAAGCAGGCCGATTTCGATCGGCTTGTCTGGTTCCTTGGTATTTAGGATCACAGCCTTATTCAGCTGCACGTCGACCAGCTTATACTTTATTTCCTCCTGCGGTTTCAATGAAAATTCTTGGTCTTTTCGGATCTGAAACTCGCGCGCCGGCTGGTTGCAAGGCCATGCGTAAACGAAAGTGACGACCGACTCGGGCGACATCGCCACTTGTTCTTTCACCAGCGTGATCTGTTCTTTCGAGTCCTGCTGCTCCAACGTCAGCTCCGACACATCAACCGTCGTGCCGTACTGGTTCGTCGTGTATTTCGGCGTGAACTTGACAAGCTTGAACGGCGTCCCCGCGACGATGTCGCCGATCTTGAGGAATTGGGTCGGCTCTCTCATGTCGATCGTGTTAATCGCATACGTATCGGCCACCCAGGAAGAGAAAATGAGACGAAAGGGTTCCTCAGTGAACGATTTCATCTTCAGCTGTGTGAGATAATCGGGGTGCGAGCTTTTCTCGATCGGGTTAGTGTGCCCCTGCCATTCTTCGAGGTTGTTAAAACCGTCGCCGTCCGGATCAGCGTTCAGAATGTCGGAATCAGCGATGTTCAGTCCGTAGGTTTCGAACCATTCGTTAGGCACCGGCGGATGTACTTCGGCGGTCTTGAGCGTGACGGGCACGCCCTCTGCGCCGATGAAATGTTTTTCCGGAACGAATAGTCCGGAGCGACCACGAAAGGCCCATTGTGACGGCTCGTGCAGCTTCTCCTCTGCCGCCATCAACTCGCGTGCTTTTCCGGGCGGCGAGGCAGGCTTGGGCCGCGCGGCAAAATGTCGACCGCTGAAGCTCGCGCTAAAGGTCGCGGCGTACCGCCAAATCGAGACCGCGCTTATTAGGAGAAACAACGCCGCGACGACCAGTATTACGCGCTCATAGTTTACGCGGATCCAGTTCATGCCAGCGAGCGCCGTGCCTGCCCTGAGCGACAGTCGAATGGCCGCCTCGCGTGCAGGTGGATCGAGCTCTCCGAGCTCGATGTTAAAAATCGCGGCGAAGCCGTTTGCCATCGCCCGCGGAGCGGCCGATCCACCTTGCGAGGATGTTTATTCATCCGCTTGATATCCCATTCAGAAATTGAATCGCAGCATCTCGATGCGCGCCGAGACCTGGATGTGCTCGTTGCCGACGATGAAATTCAGTGCGCCGGCGGGAGTTGGTGTAGCCTGCGCTTTGCCCGGTTCCTCGCGCGGCGGTCCACTGCCCTTTTCATTGCGCACATACAACGTGCGCACGACGTAAAACTGCTGGCTCGAGCTCGCGATCTGGTTCAGCACTCTGCGCGCGGCAGCCGAAGGACCGAAAAACGTTAGATCGACAATGTTACGGTCAAGGATCCGGGGTGCGCCCGTGGCCGGGCCCGTTTGCGGCGCGGCTGGCTGCGGCGTCGCTGCTCCGCCTGTCGTGGCAGCGCGCTCTTCTGCCAACGGCGCCCGGCGCAAGCTGATCAGGCTATCGACGCGCGCATCGATTACATAATCGACCAGTAAGTTGATCTGCGACAGTTCCTGGCCGAGCAAAGGTGCGGCTGCATTGTTAGGCAACGCAGCCGTGTATTCGTCAAAGCCCATGTGAAAGCCGGGCGGCAATTTCACTTTGTTCGTGCGCGCCTTGTCCGCCGCCGCAAGCGTGACCTGGCGTAGGCGAGCCTGGAATTCATTTGGCGCGAGCGGCGCGACTGGAAGCATTCGCGTCTTCAGCGCGTCCTTCATCTTCTCGAGCGTGCCGCTGTAATTATCGAGATGCACCTTCAGCTTCTCGTAATTAACGTCATTCGGAAATGGGTCGAGCCGCTCGAGTCGATTCAGCTCCTTTAACGCCTCGTCCAAACCGGCGGTGGCTTCGGCCAGCCCGGCGCGCGCACGCCACACAAAAAGCAGCGACAGCAGAATGAGCGCGCTAAAAACGCTCAAAAAAACACCGAGCCAGCGATTTTGTTTAAACCAGTTCACGGCAGCAGGGTCAGCGGTTTGCGTAAATCGAGGTGGAGCTCGTAAGGGAACGCCCACTCCGTGTTGTTCGGGATGGTTGATTTGATGACTCGGGACTGATCGCTCGCGTTGACCGCGAACAACGGTGACCCGATCAAATTGCGAAAGTAATCGACGACCAGCTGTTCCTGCTTGGGATTGAACATGTAGAGCCCGCGCACCAGCACGGCGTCGACCGTCCCGGTGCTCCGCGGTGCTTTACTTGTCGATGTTGCCGCTGTCGCCGTTATCACCGGATTCGATCCCGATTCGCTGAGCCGCTTTTCGTCAACGCCCACCGGTCTTCCGCCGGACAACGGAATCAATTCGGTCACCCAAATGTCTGCCGCCGGCAGACGCGTGTTCAGGTCTTCGAGCAGCTCAACCCAGTATCCACGCTCGTTCACCGCCGCGATCAGCGGCGTCGCCATTTTATCGAGTGCCGCCGTTTGTCTCCGCAATGGCTCGAATTTTCGCTCCGCTGCCCGCATCGTCCCGATCTTCGGCTGAAGCTGCTCGATGCTCCCTCGGGTGACCTGCGCCGCGCGCACGAAAAAAATTCCCCAGCCAAGGAGCAGCAAAATCACGCACGCCGCCGCCGCCGCTAAGAACGGGCGGCGCTTTTCCAATTGCTGTCTGCGAAGAACGCTCGCTGGCCGCAAATTCAGTTCCATCGGGCAGGTAGTCACTGCGCGCAGCGCCAGCCCGACCAGTTCGCCTAA
>DASTDG010000060.1:0-2921 GCA_035710475.1 Chthoniobacterales bacterium
GAGACAGCCAAGCATGTTCATCAACGTGGACTTGCCGCTACCGCTCGGCCCCATCACGGCGATGTATTCGCCGCGCCTGATCTGTAGGGACACGCCGCGTAACGCGTGCACGATCTCTTCACCCATCACGTAATCTTTCCTGATGTTCTCAATGTCGATGACGGTCGGCCCCGCCGACCGAGTGACGAGTGACCCGGCCTTCGCATAAGGCTCCGGCGTGGCAGGCATGTGACGAGTGACGAGTTATTGACGTGCAATCAGCCTTCGTCGCAGCACATTCAACATTCGGCGAAGCTCTGCAATAAGGGCGAATGAGGGCTCAGCGACAGCTTGCGAGCAGAAGTTCAGTTCCATGCTCAGGATCAGCTGAGTGTCCACTTCAGCTACAGAGCCCTCCGCATGCGAGATAAACTGAACGAACTCACTCGTCGTGTGCCGCGCTTGTCCTTCCGCAATGTTTGAAGGAATTGAAATGGCCGCCCGGCGCATTTGAGCGACTAACCCGAATCTTTCTGCTAAAGGAAAATTATTCGTGAGTTGGTAAACGAGTTTCGCGAGCGCGATCCCCTTCTGCCAAACAACCAAGTCCTTGTAGCTGCGGATAGCGGTCGTATTCATGTGAGCGTTGTAGCCAAACACTTGTCACTCGTCACCCGTCACTTCAATGCTTCCTTGTCGATTTTGACCCTGGCGCCGTCTTTTAACTTCCGACTAATCGCGCTGTAGCTTCCGGAAATGACTTCGTCGCCTGGTTTGATACCGCTTTTAATTTCCGTGTAGGACTCGTCCGAGATTCCGGTTACTACCTTCACCAGCTTCGCCTTCGCGCCTTCTTTCAGGAAGACGACCTTCGCCAGCTTCTCGCGCTCTTCTTTCTGCACGTGTTTTTCGAGGCGCTCGTTGGTAACTTCAGCGTTGCTGTCGTCTTTTTCCTGCGCCGCCATCTTTGTCTTCCGCTTTTCGATCTCCTCAGGGCTGAGGTTGCTGTCGCCGGTGCGAATGGTGACGCTTTGCATCGGCACGGCCATGGCGTCTTTGACCATGTTCGTCTGAATGTCGGCCGTGCAGCTTAGGCTTGGCCGCAGCGCGACGTCGTGATCGTCAATCCGAATCTTCACCTCGAAATTTGTCACCTCTTCCTGCGTTCCTGCACCGGTGGTCTTTCCCGTGTTCGCGATTTGCTGAACGGTGCCGTGGAACTTACGCTCGCCGTAAGCGTCGATCTTCACGTCGGCTTTATCGCCCAGCTTGACGTTGACGACGTCATTTTCATTTACATCGACAACTGCTTGCATGTGCACGAGATCAGCCACCCGCATTACCTCGGTGCCGGCAAATTGGCCGGTGGCGACGAGGCGCTCGCCGAGCTTGCTGTTCAAAATCGTGATCGTTCCGTCAATCGGCGAATAGATTGTCGTTTTCGAAAGCTGGTCGCGCGCCTGGCTTGATGCGGCCTGCGCCCGCTCGATGTCGTGCAATGAACTTTCAAAAGTGTTTTTCGCCACATCGAGTGCCGCCTGTGCGGCGTTGTATTCCTGCACCGAGATCAGCTTTTTGTTGAACAGGTCCTCCGCGCGTTTGAAGTCCTGCTCCGCCTTCATCATAGTCGCTTTTTGCTGCAGATTCGTTGCCTTCGCGGCGCTGATCGCTGCTTCCTGCTGCTCGAGCAGCGCCTTGTAGGAATCGGGTTTAATCCGAAGCAGCAGGTCGCCCTTCTTCACGATCATCCCGTCCTGCACCGGCAGCTCGATGATTTCGCCTGCGACCTCCGGAGAAATCTTCACTTCTGTTTCCGGCTGCACTTTGCCGGTCGCGGAGACGGTCTGCACAATCGTCCTGCGCAGCGCTTTTTCCGTCGTCACCGGAATCGGCTTCTCGCGTTTGGAAAGAACAAAGGGAACAATGCCGCATATAGCCACGAGACCAATGGCGCCGAAGATGATCCGACGTTTGCGCCGCGCGCGCTGCTTGCGGGTAGACGACGGCGCAACAGTGGAAGAGCTCAGGGGCTGATGCATAAGATGCTGACGAAGCGGGGGAAAGCGCCTGAGATTACCTCAGTTTCGGCCGTTGCAAAGGGAAACGCGTTCAACCGACAATTGAGATGCGGTAAAGGCAGTGTTTGGATTCAAGCAGCGGTCGCTGTGATGCTCCCGCAGCGCTGCTCAATCTCCGCTATTGCCCACTTTGCGTGCTCTGAGATGAGCGGCTCCGGGTCGGTGGCAGCTCTTTTCAACGCCGGTAGATCCTCCGCCGTGCCGACGTTTCCCAGTGCCACGCACACGTTCCGCAAAAATCCGCGGCGCTTAATTCGTTTGATCGGCGAATTACGAAAAATGCTGCGAAACCGCGGCTCGTCGAGCGCCAGGTAATCGCGCAGCGCGAAATCGATCGTCGATCTTCGCGCCGTGAACGCGCTCTCCCGGGCCACCTCCGCAAACCGATTCCACGGACAGGCCTCGAGACAATCATCGCAACCAAAAATGCGGTCTTCGATTAGCGGGCGAAGCTCGAGCGGAATCGCGCCTTTTAGTTCAATCGTCAGGTACGAGATGCAGCGCCGTGCGTCCAATCTGTATGGCGCCGTGATCGCGCCGGTCGGGCAAGCAGTGATGCAGCGATTACAGCTCCCGCAACGATCGCGCGCCGGCTCATCCGGCGGCAGCTCAAGCGTCGTTAGAATCTCCGCAAGAAAAAACCACGTTCCGAATCGCTTGTTGATCAGCATCGTGCTCTTGCCATGCCAGCCGATTCCCGCTTGCGCGGCAAAATCGCGCTCTAGCACCGGGCCGGTGTCGACGTAACATTTTTGGCGACCGCCGAATTCGCGCAGGAAATTGTCGATCTTGTCCAACTTCGCGGCAATGAGTTCATGGTAATCGTCGCCCCACGCATACCGCGCGACTCGCCCTGTAATCGCG
>DASTDG010000061.1:0-2928 GCA_035710475.1 Chthoniobacterales bacterium
GCGTGACCTCTTCCATCTTGAGGCCGATGTACGCGTCGATCATGTCGTCCGTGAAGACCCCGCCCTTCGTCAGGAATTCGCGATCCTTGTCGAGTTGATCGAGCGCCTCGTCGAGCGACGCGCAGGGGTGCGGCACCTTCGCGGCCTCTTCGGGCTCGAGGTCGTAGAGGTTCTTGTCCATCGGATCGCCCGGGTGGATCTTGTTCTGCACGCCGTCGAGGCCGGCCATCAGCATCGCCGCGAATGCGAGATACGGGTTAGCCGTCGGGTCCGGGAAGCGCACTTCGATGCGCCGCCCCTTCGGATTGGCCACGTACGGAATGCGGATCGCGGCCGAGCGATTGCGCGCGGAGTACGCGAGATTGACTGGCGCTTCGAAACCAGGGACGAGACGTTTGAAGCTGTTCGTAGTCGGATTCGTCAGGCAAGTGAGCGCCGGCGCGTGGCGCAAAATTCCGCCGATGAAAAACAGCGCATTATCGCTCAAACCGGCATAACCGTTGCCGGCGAAGAGCGGCTTGTCGTCTTTCCAAAGCGAGATGTGCGTGTGCATGCCCGACCCGTTGTCGGCGTAAAGCGGTTTCGGCATAAAGGTGACGGTCTTATTGTGCTTCTTGGCGACGTTGCGCAGGATGTATTTGTAGTACTGCAAGTTGTCGCCCATCCGCTTCAGGGAGGCGAACCGGATATCGATCTCAGCCTGGCCTGCGGTGGCGACTTCATGGTGCTGTTTGTCGACGGCGATGCCCGCTTTCTCCAGTTCAAGTGACATCTCGTTGCGGATGTCCTGCAATGAATCCATGGGTGAGACGGGGAAATAGCCTTCCTTCGGCCGAATCTTGTAGCCCAGATTTGGAAACTCCTCGCGCGCGCTGTTCCAGTGGCCCTCCATGCTGTCGACGCGGTGAAACGACGCGTTGCCGCTGTAGCTGAACCGCACGTCGTCAAAGATGAAAAACTCCGCTTCCGGTCCGAAGTAAGCCGTGTCGGCGATGCCGGTGCTTTGCAGATAAGCTTCGGCTTTTTCCGCGACGCCGCGCGGGTCGCGATCGTACGGCTCGCGTGTGATTGGATCGACAATTGTGCAAATGAGCGAAAGCGTCGGCTCGGCGTTGAAGATGTCGATCCACGCTGTGGTCGCGTCGGGAATGACGAGCATGTCTGAGGCGTTGATGACGCGCCACCCGCGAATGCTCGAGCCGTCGAAGCCAAGCCCGTCGGTAAAAATGCCTTCGTCGTACTCTGTGAGCGTGGTGGTGAAATGCTGCCACGTACCGAGGAGGTCGGTGAACTTGAAGTCGATCAACTTCACCTCGTTGTCTTTGATCATTCTGCTGACATCAGATGCGGTTTTGTCTTTGGCCATGGGATTGGTTGGATGGTTAAATCGTTGAATGGTTGAATCGTGAAATCATTAATTCTCGAACCGTGTTAACGTTGTAACGCTTCAACGGTTCAACGCGAGGCGCGCCAGGCGCGCTCACACCGCTCGCTCGCCGATCTCTTCCGTGCGGATGCGAACCGCGTGTTCTACTGCGAGCACAAAAACTTTGCCGTCGCCGATTTTTCCCGTCTTCGCGGCATTCACTACGGCGCTGACCGCTTTGTCGACCATGTCGTCCGCCATCACGACTTCCACTTTCACCTTCGGCAAAAAATCGACGGTGTATTCGCTACCGCGGTAAATCTCAGTGTGCCCTTTTTGGCGGCCAAAACCCTTCACTTCCGTCACAGTCATGCCTTCGATCCCGAGCTCGGCCAGCGCTTCCTTGACCTCCTCGAGCTTGAACGGCTTGATGATGGCTTCGATCTTTTTCATCTCGATCTAACCTGTCGGTCGCTCCGCGTTTTGCAATTGCAAACGCCAGTCCGGATCGGGACAGCTGAGCGGCGCACGCGCTCTCTTAACAACCGGACAGGCGCGATGCAAACAGGATTTTCTGCCCAAAACGCAATCGTGAGCTCCCATCCCTCGTAAATTTGACGTTCGAAGATTCTCCGCTTTGTAATCGTCGAGATGTCCCGCGATTCATTCGTTCACCTCCATCTGCACACCGAGTACTCCCTCCTCGACGGCGCCGTCCGGATGCGGGAGCTGATGAAAGAGGCGGTGGAAATGAAAATGCCGGCGGTGGCGGTGACCGACCATGGGAATCTTTTCGGTGCAGTTGAGTTTTACCAGGAAGCGAAGCACGCGGGGATCAAACCGATTATCGGGTGCGAGGCGTACGTCGCTCCCGGCTCACACAAAGATCGGCCCGCATCGATGCGGGATGCGGCATATCACTTCACCCTACTGGCGCGCGATGAAATGGGTTACCGCAACCTGGTAAAGCTCGTTTCGATCGCGCATCTCGACGGGTTTCACTACCGGCCTCGGATTGATAAGGAACTTCTGGCGCGACATTCCGCCGGTCTGATTGGCTTGAGTGGTTGCCTGGCCAGTGAAGTGAGCTCCGCAATCCAGGCGAACAAGATCGACATTGCAACGAAAACAGCGGCCGAGTACCGCGATATCCTCGGGGCGGAGAATTTCTTCCTCGAGATGCACGACCACGGAATTGAAGAGCAAAAATACTGCAACCTCGTGGTGCCGAACATTGCCAGGGACTTGGGCATTGGAATTGTCGCGGCGAACGATGTGCATTTCCTGCGACCCACTGATCATGACGCGCACGATGTCATGCTCTGCATCGGCACAGGCAAGATGGTACAGGATGAAAACCGAATGCGCTACGCGCCGGAGTTGTATTTCAAATCGCCGCAGGAAATGTCCGCGCTGTTCAAAGATTTTCCGGAAGCGATCACAAACGCGCTCGAAATCGCGGAGCGCTGTAACCTCGAGATTGAGCTCGGCAAATCGAAGTATCCCGAGTATCCGCTGCCGGAAGGTGTCATGCGCGAGCAATACTTGCGCGAATTGTGCGC
>DASTDG010000062.1:0-3713 GCA_035710475.1 Chthoniobacterales bacterium
CACCCCGGCGTCTGCGCTGGCTATCGCCTTTTCACGAGAGAAGGTTCGATCGCGTTTTTGCCGGACAATGAACCTTTCGAGCCGTTGAAGCTGAAATTGGCGGCGCGAGATGGCATACCCCCCGAGAAGGCCCGCGCGCAGGCGGCGGTCGAACGCTCGAAGCTGGTGGAATTTCTCAAAGACGCGGACGTGTTGATCATGGACGCGCAGTACACGGACGAAAAATATCTCGAGCACATCGGCTGGGGCCACGGCGCCCTGAGCCGCGTCGTCTCGCTCGCCCTCGAAGCGCGGGTGGGCAAACTTTTTTTGTTCCACCACGATCCAGAACATGACGACCACAAAATTGACGAGATCCTGGAGGCGGCGCGGCTATTGGTAGTGGAAAGCGGCCGGCCGCTGCAAGTGGAAGCAGCCCGCGAGGGTGCCGAAGTATGGCTGAGTGCGAAATCAGCGCAGTTGCACCGTTAGCGGTGCGATTTAGATTTCGCGGCTCGAACGACTTTTGCCTCGTGGTGTAATGGTAGCACTAGAGACTCTGGATCTCTCTGTCTAGGTTCGAGTCCTAGCGAGGCAGCCATTGCACAATTGCCGATTTTCGATCTTCAGGCGACTCACGGCTGACCAGGATTCACTGCGCGCTTTTGGCGGAAGAACTTCTGGAGGATGGCGGCGCACTCAGTTTGCAGGACGCCACCGGTAATGGCGCACTGATGGTTGAAACGCGGCATTTGGAGCAAGTTGATCACACTTCCGGCGGCGCCAACGCGTTCGTCCGGGCAGCCGAAGATCACGCGGCGAATGCGCACGTGCACAATCGCGCCGGCGCACATCGCGCATGGTTCTTTGGTCACATAGAGATCGCAGTCGCTGAGCCGCCAATCGCCCATGGCCGCTTCGGCTTGCGTGAGCGCGAGCATCTCGGCATGCGCGGTGGCGTCCTTGAGCAGCTCGACCTGATTGTAGGCGCGCCCGATTATTTTGCCGTCGCGTGTGACGATGGCGCCGACGGGCACCTCCTCGGCATCATAGGCTTTGCGTGCCAACCGCAGCGCTTCGCGCATAAGATCGACATCGGTTTGCATGAGCGGCTCCGCGACACGTCCGGCACAGTTTGGCCCCACGAACTACTTATGTCGCGATGAAAAACGTCGTCTTAAGCCTGTTGCTTTTGCCACTGTGGCTGCAAACGGCTGCCGCTGCGAGCGAGCAGGAAATTGTCGATCGCTCTGCGCGGATGGTTCGCGAATTCCGCTCCATGCCTGAACAACAGATCCCGCGCGCGGTGCTGCAGCGGGCGCGTGGCCTGGCCGTGCTGACCGTCGTTAAGGCCGGGTTCATCTTCAGCGGCAAGGCCGGACACGGGGTAGTCGTCGCACGACTCGATCACAACCGCTGGTCCGGGCCTTCGTTCATCGGTACCGGCGGGGCCGGGTGGGGATTACAGATCGGCGCAGAAGTGACCGATTTCGTCTTCGTGTTGAACAATCGGGCGGCCGTGCGGGCATTCTCGCGCGATGGGAATGTCACAATCGGCGCGGACGTGAGCGCGGCAGCGGGCCCGGTTGGACGCGATTTGCAAGCTGGCGTCGCGCCAACTGCCGCCGTCTACACATACAGCCGGAGCAAAGGTTTGTTTGCTGGCGTCTCTCTCGAAGGCGCGGTCATCGTGACGCGCGCGGCGGCGAATTCGCGCTACTATCGACGGCCAGTCACGGCAGCGGATATCTTAAGCGGCCGCGTTAGTCCGCCGCCTGGCGCAAACCGATTGCGCGCAGCGCTGTAGCGCAATTTCCTTTACAAACGCGCCGCAAAGTTGGCACCGTGGTAATGTGCGGTGTTTTTACATTCTAATCTGCGCGTTTGTTGCGTTGTCGAGTGGTCGCGCTCAGGAGCAGGAACGCAAGCTCGTCGATCGCCTGCTCAACCCGGATATGAGTCTGGCCAACACAGCACAGAACAAAAAGTTCACGACCGACAGCAAAGTCGCCGACAAGCCAGCGAATGTCGGCACGTTTTATCTCGAGCAAAAACCCGCGCCCAAGAGTTACTCCGCCACGCGCGAGTTCACCGCGGCCCGATTTCATTCGCCCGTTTTCGTCGCCGGTCAGAAAACCGCGAACACTTCCTCGCGCACCGAAATTCAGAACGCCGATACGCGTCCTGCGGCACCACGCGCCCGCCGTGTTCAGGAGACGCATGACGCACGCAAAGTTGCCACGAGTCGTAATTACGCCGGAGAGCGGCCATTTCTCGGTCGCGGGAAAAGCCAGAAATCGTTAGATCGAAAAAATCCGCCGATGACGATCGACGACGTGCGCGAGTTGCTGAACAAGAACAAGTGACTTTGCCGCCGGGGACGGCGGCCTCTACAATTTGCGCCATGAAAGCGGATGAGGCGCTTGCAATCCTAAAACAGGGCGCCGCGCAAATCATCAGCGATGCCGAACTGCGCGAGAAACTCGCGCTCGGCCGCCCATTGCGTGTCAAGCTCGGGGTCGATCCAACGACATCTGATATTCACCTCGGACACACCGTCGTATTGCGGAAGCTCCGACAATTCCAGGACCTTGGGCATCAGGCCGTGCTCATCATCGGCGATTTCACGGGAATGATCGGCGACCCGAGCGGGCGTTCGGCGACGCGGCCGCAGCTGTTACACGACATGGTAATGGCGAATGCCGACACGTACCGCGAGCAAGCGTTCAAAATCTTGGACGAGAAGAGGACCGAGATTGTTTTCAATGGCGACTGGTTTCGCAAAATGAGTTTTGAAGACGTGATCCGGTTGAACAGCCGCGTCACGCTCCAGCAGATGCTGCAACGCGAGGATTTCCACGAGCGAATCGAGAACGAGCAACCGATCCACGCGCATGAAATTCAGTATCCGATCATGCAGGGTTGGGACTCGGTGATGGTGAAGGCCGATGTCGAGCTCGGTGGGACCGATCAGCTTTTCAATATTTTGATCGGGCGCGACTTCCAACGGGACGAAGGGCTGCCACAGCAGATCGTTTTCCTTTTGCCAATCCTTGAGGGACTCGATGGCGCGAGAAAGATGAGCAAGAGCTTCGGCAACTTCGTCGCTGTCAACGAGCCGGCGGGCGAGATGTTCGGGAAGCTAATGAGCATTTCTGATGAACTAATGGCGCGCTACTATCCGATTTTACTCGGTCGCGAGCTGGCACGCGATGCACATCCGATGGAGGCGAAGAAGCAGCTCGCGTTTGAGATCGTGCAGACTTACCACTCGGCGGCGACGGCAAAGGCAGTTCGGGATGAATGGACTACTCGCTTCAGCGAAAGACGCTTGGATGACGCCGAGCTGCCCGCGTTCAGCGCCGCGTCCGGCGATGCAGCGGTGGCGGTTATTGTCACGGCCTACGCGCAGGCGTTTGGCCTAACGAAATCGCGCGCCGAAGCCAGTCGCTTGATCAAACAGGGAAGCGTCCAGCTCGACGGAGAGAAAATTATGGACCCGAAAAACGCGCTTCCGCTGCGCCGCGGGCAGATCCTTCGGCTGGATAAAACGCACGCGGTGCGGATCGGCTGAAGTACAGCAATAGAGCACGAAGTGTTTTCAACTTCGCGCTCTTTGCGGGAATGATTGTCGATCTTTAGGCAGCCGCAGCTTCGAACATCGGCAGCACCGGCACGTGTTCGAGATAGGGCGTCGCGATGGCTTCGAAATGTGAACGAATGCTGCGCAACTC
>DASTDG010000063.1:0-22844 GCA_035710475.1 Chthoniobacterales bacterium
AGGAGCCGCGCGAGCAGCCACGCCGGACACAAGATCGACATCATCCACCAGAACAGGACTTGTCGTTTCAGGCGCGGCATCAGCTCATCGAGTTTTACAATCCGCTCCGGCCACGGAAAATCTTTGATCCGGTCGATGAACGGACTGGCGGAAATGGCGACGCGTAACTCGGCGCGTCGGCAACAAGCTTCGTTCGCCGCTCGGCCGCTCGTGAAGTTTAAATCGACGGCGACCTTGTCGGCCAGGGCGGTCGCGAGATTTGCGACGACTGCGCCTCTGCCGGCGGGCAGAACGATCGCCAGTCGTTGATCGGGAAATTCTCTGCGCAAAAATCGACTCAGCGCGGCGGCGGCGCCGAGGAGCTTGGCGCGGCTCAGTCTGCTTCCGTCAATTCCGTCGGTGACTGCGGTCGCGAATGATCGCCGTTTCAAACCGCGGATGCAGTCACGGGCGAGATGTCGATCAAACATGGAGCGGCGGCTGTAACAAAATTCGCCCAGCTTCAGCAACTCTTCGCGCACTGTCGCGATGTTCGCCTTCTCGGCGTCGAGCGCCTTGCCGAACGCAACGGTAACGGGGTAGGGGATGCGCCGCGGAAGTTTGGTGAAGAAGCGCCCGCCTTTGAAGGAGAAGATCGAGCCCCAAAGTTGGTCGAGCCAAACCGGAACAACGCGGGTGCGGGCGTGTCGCGCGATCAGTTCGTAACCGCGTTGGAGGCGCAAAAGTACGCCGCGGCGTTCGAGTTGGCCTTCCGGAAAAAGACAGACGATTTCGCCCGCGGCGATTCTTTCCGTCGCGGCCCGAATCGCGCTGCGCGGATGGCGGATATCCATTGGAATACAGCCAAGGACGCGCAGGAATGGGTGCAGCATCGGTTTGTGGTAAAACTCTTGGTCGATGACATAACGAATCGGCCGCGGGCAGGCGGCTTGCAGCACGATGGCGTCGACCCAGGTGATGTGGTTGGGCAAAAGGAGAAAGCCGCCGGCTGGCAGCGAATCAAAGCCGAATGTCGCGATCCGATAAGCGACGCGCACAAGTGGCCGGCCGACAAAGTGCAGCGTGCGCTCGACCGCGGACATGCTCGGCATGTTTGTGATTTACAATCGGGGCGGCGCTCACTGCAATCGGCAATTGTCGATGGAAAATCGTTCCGGAACAACGCGGACGTTCGCGCGCTCCGCGGTCTGGCTGCTGCTCGGGATCAATTTATTCAACTACATCGACCGCCAGATTTTGGCGGCGGTGCTGCCGCGGATAAGACACGATTTTCTCGCTGGCGATCCCAATCAAAACAGCAAAGCCGGTCTGCTGACGACCGCGTTCCTGTTCAGTTACATGTTCACCGCGCCGGTGTTTGGCTGGCTGGCCGATCGGTTCTCGCGTTGGGTGCTTGTGGGGATCAGCGTCGCGTTGTGGAGCGTCGCGAGTGGGTGGTCAGGATTGGCGACTTCGTTCGGGATTTTGCTTTGGACGCGCGCGTTCGTCGGGATCGGCGAGGCAGGCTACGGCCCTGCCGCACCGACGATCATCTCCGATTTGTATCCGCTGGAGCGCCGCGGTCGCGTGCTGGCATATTTTTACCTCGCGTTGCCTGTGGGCGGCGCTCTCGGCTACGCCTTTGGCGGAATGATTGCCGATCTTCTCGGCTGGCGCTGGGCGTTTTACCTCGTTGTACCGCCTGGACTACTGCTCGCCGCGTTTTGTTTTTTCATGCGCGATCCGCGTGCCGACGCGCAACGTGGTTTCAGATTAGGCGCCCGACCACGCTGGCAAGATTACGTGCGCCTTTTGCGGATTCCCTCCTACGTGCTGAACACGGCGGCTATGACTGCACTGACGTTTGCGATCGGCGGCTTCTCAGCCTGGTTGCCGGATTACATTTATACTGATCGGCGCGCCGAATTCGCGCGCGATCCCAATCTGCTCGGCAAGATCGACCTCATCTTCGGCGCGGTCGTTGCCGTCGCAGGATTGTTCGCGACGCTCTTCGGTGGCTGGGCTGGAGACTGGCTGCGGAACAAATTCAAGAGTGCATACTTTCTCGTCTCGGCTGTTGGCGTGTTGCTGGCGTTTCCCGCGACGATCGCGATGCTCTACGTGCGTTTCCCCGGGGCGTGGGTCTGCATTTTTGTCGCGGTGTTCTTTCTCTTTTTCAATACCGGCCCGTCAAACACCGCGCTCGCGAATGTCACTTCGCCGGCGGTTCGCGCGACAGCGTTCGCGTTGAACATCCTGATCATCCATGCGCTCGGCGACGCGATCTCACCACCGCTGATCGGTGCGATTCGCGATCGATGGAACATGAATGCCGGATTTCTTGCCGTCTCCGGTACAATGTTGCTCGCGGGAGTCTTTTGGCTGGTCGGCGCGCGTTTCTTACCGCGGGATACCATGAAGGTAGAACGGGCGACGGAACAAAGCGCCGCTCGTGCTGCTTGATTGTCGATCTAACAAAGGAGCCGCAGAAGCTGGTGATGCCTCTGCGGCTCCGCGTTTCGAGATTCGAAATCTCGAAAGCTAATCTCGTTATTCTTGTTCCTGACTTGTCTTTGGTGTCGCGCTCGGTTCAGCCGCACCTTCGTGGGCGTGCTTCCGCCCACCTTTTTTGTGCTCGCCGGCAGGACTGGCTCCTGTTTCCATTCCGGATGCCGCTCCGGTTGCTGACTCCGTACCGGTGCGGCCTCTGCCAGTGGATTCGGTCGCTTCACGACCAGTCATCGATGACTCGGTCGCGCGCGCTTCCGGCGACTCTGCGGCGCCCGGACTCATCCTTTCACTTGGCGATGCTCCCGGAGATGCCCCACGTCGGGCACCATGCCTGCCTCGCGGCGAAGCAGTCGCGGCTGCGGAAGCAGTTGCGGAGGGCGAGGCGCTTGCCCCAACCGCCGGAGTCATACGAGGCGACGCACTCGCGTATGGCGATGCGGCGCCAGCTGTTCCAGTCGCACCAGCCGCGCCGGGTGAAGGGCTACCGTAGGCACCTGCCGCTCCGGTGGCAGCTCCAGTTGCTGTGGTGGTCGTCCCGGTCGTTGTACCGGTTACAGAAGTTGATACTCCGGCCGGCGCCGAGACGCCATAGTAGGAGTAGACGTTATTGATGTAATCGGGTCTCGAGTATTCATCAATCCGCGCATAGTCAAACACCGGTGCACTGTAGATCCGCTCACGATCTATACGCACAGTGTAGACAGTTGGGTCGGATGTGACGGAATAAACCGTCCACGGCACGGCGACTGTTTTTGCCTGGCCGGCGACACGCGCAGTGGTGCCGCCCGTCGAGAGAACGGTGTAAGCCATGCAGCCGCTGTTCCGGTCGAGCACGACATCTCTAATTTCACCAATCTCTTCGCCTTGGGCGGTCTTTACTTTTGAACCGATGATCTTGCTGGTCTGGACATACGTCGTCGAGGTAGACGTTGTGCTGGTTGTTTGGGCTTTTGAGACAAGCGGGGCAATGGCCAAGCCCACAATGGCGAGCAAAGCCCCGAGACAGAAGGAGGTTTTCATAACATCTACAGACGTATCGCCGCTGCGGCCTATTCAGGACGCTTTCAGCGGCCACGCCGGGATAGTGCCTTAAAGAACCGAAGGCGAACCGAGATGAGCGTCGTAGTCGCGCGCCTGAGCGAGTGCGCGATTGGCTTGCGTGCTGTGGCCGAGTTTCGCGTGCAATTGGCCTAACAACTGCCAGCTCTCCGCACGATACCATTGCGTTTGCAAGCAGGTTAGCAATTCGTTAATCGCCGCCGGTGTCGCACCCGTTTGATCGAGCAGTTGGATGTAACGTTTTTCGATCGACCAATCCGGCGGACCGGTGCGTGCGGCCAGTCGCATGCGCAGAACATCGACACCTCCGTTTTCCTTATGTTCGAGCACGGCGAGCAATTCGTGGGCTTGTGCATTGACCAGCGGCATCTGCGTTGCGCGCTCGAGAAGTTGGCGCGCGAGCTTGAGGTCGTTCTGTTGCAAAAGGACGGCGGCGAGATTGATGACGGCGAGCGGTTGGTCCGGTGTCTTTTGCAACGCGGCCCGCAAATGCAACGCCGCTTCTTGCAACCTGCCTTCGCTCGCTTCCAAGCTGCCAAGGTTGACCAACATGCGCACCGAATCGCCGCCTTGGGCAATTGTGCGCGCAAAAAAGGTGCGCTGGTCTTTCCAGTCGAAGGTGCGGACAAATGTGCGCGCGCCGAGGAAAAGCAGCCAGAGCGTGAACACGCCGGCGGCAACGGTGACTGTCGATCTTGCGCAACGCAAACTACCGAGCTCAACCGCCGCGGCCAAAAACAAGAACGCGCTCGGCAGATACAGCCAGTGCTCGGCGACCGTCGCATTCAAAGCGACGATTCCACTAATCGGCAAATAGCTGATGAGAGCGATGAGGAGCAGTGCAAAGGCCGCCGGATTACGTTTCCGCGCTCGCCACGTCCAGTAGAGGAGTGCCGCGATGAGCACGATGCCAAGTAATGTCTGCAGTTCGCGCCACGCTGCACCGCGCAAACTGGCGTCATTCCAGCCGCTCGGATGGGTTTCGACATCCCGATCCGCGTGTAGGTTGAGTGGAAACAGCATCAGTCCGGCGTACTCGGCCACGGCCCGTGCAGCGATAATTGGCCTAACGAGTGGGGGCGCGGGCGCGCTCATTGCCGGAGGATGGTAGTGCTCGGCGCCCAAGCGCAAACTGAAGTAAATCGCGGCGATAAATGCGGCGACAGCAACTGTTTTCCACATGTCGATCCAAGCTTTGCGCACGGCAAATAACATGAGCGCCAGAACCGGAAAGATGAGCCCCGCTTCCTTGCAGAACGCGCTCAGGAGAAACGCCAAGCCGGACCCGATAAAGAAACGCCATCTACTTGCGCCGGTCGCGCGCGTGCTGCGGATCACCAGATACAACCCGGTGAACCCAAATAGCGCGGCAAGTGGATCGGCCCGCCCTGAGACGTAAGCGACGGCTGGGATTTGCACCGGGTGGATGGCCCAGACAAGCGTGGCGAGCAACGCAATCAGACGCCGTTTTCGGTCGTCCACTCCGTAACTAAGAAGAAGTTCGTGTGCGAAGATGAAAAGCGCGACGACGGCGGCGGCGTGCGAGATGATGCTCGATAGATGGTACAGCATTGGTCGAAAGCCGACCGCGACATACTCGAGCGTGTAGGTGACACGTTGCAGCGGCCGATAAAAGTCCGATGGAGTCGCGTCGGCAAAGAGGAAATGGTTAAAGCCTTCAGGAATGAGGCGCCAGCTTCGGATCAGCGGATCGCGCAACACCAAGGCGGTGTCGTCCCACACGAAGCCGTTGCCGAGCGTGGGCGCGTAGATCGCGGCCACGACGACAATGATAAGTAAAGGCGCGAAAGTTTTTTTCACGAAAAGCAGGTGCAGAGCATTAATAAAATGCGCGTGTAGATTTGGAGATGTTTATGTCGATCTTGCGCCGCGCCGCAGTGCTCGTACTGCTCTCGTTGACCAGCAATGCGTGTGCCGCCGGTGTGCCGGAGGACTGTACGCAGTTGATCGTTGGTCTCGCCCCTGACTGGAACTCAATGCGCGGCACATTGCAGCGCTTTGAGCGCACGCGTGGCGGCGAGTGGCGTGCTGTCAGCAAAGCGGTTCCGGTATTGTTCGGCAAAAACGGACTAGCGTGGGGAATCGGTCTCGCCGGTCAGCACGAAGCCGGGCTTCACAAAAAGGAGCGGGACGGCCGTGCGCCGGCCGGCATTTTCGAGATCGGCCAAGTCTTCGGTTACGACAGCAAGCTCCCGCCGGGCGGTGATTATCCATACCACCAGGTGACCGAGGCAGACATTTGGAGCGATGACCCCCGCTCGCCGAATTACAACCGGCACGTCGTTATCGACCCGCAGAATCCGCCCGACAATTACTCGCATGAGAAAATGCGTTCCGGTGATTTCGCCTACCGGTGGCTTGTCGATGTCCGACACAATTCCAATCTGCCAATCCCCGGCGCGGGTAGCGCCATTTTCTTCCACATCCGCCGCGGGGTGAATCGGCCGACGACGGGCTGCACGACGATGGCCGAGCCTGAGCTCGTGAAGCTGATCACTTGGTTACGCGCGAACCAGCACCCCTGCTACGCTCTTTTGCCGGTCGCGGAATACGAGCGCAAATGGCAGGACTGGCACCTGCCGCCATCGAAAAAAGTTCGGACAGCCGTTAACAGCCGTTGAACAGCGGCGCGCGTTCGCTACCTTCTGGCTACTCCCATGCCAAGACGTGCTAATCCCGACTCAGAAGCAAACATCCGCCGCATCGACACGCGCATGCGCGCGAAGAAACAAACGCACGGTTTTCAAGTTCATTTCCTCCGCGGTGCGACGGCCGTAACCAAAATGTTCAGCGACACGCTCTACGGCGGAAAAGAAGCGGCCCGGCGCGCAGCCCGAAAGTTCAAGGAGATAGCCATGCGTGGTTTGCCGCAGCGCAATGCGGCGGGCTCGAAATCGACAACGCGGCGGAAAACAACCACTCGCGCGCGGCGACGATCGGCTACAATGCGGCGGCGCTAAGCACACCGTGCTGGCGAAACGCGTGCCAGCATTCCATGCACGCCGGTGTGAAATCCTCCCGCCGAGCAGCGATCCAGCCGTCTACCACTTCGGGACGGAAAAATCCGCCGGCTTCGATTTCACTGCGATTCGGCCGCACAGCGTTTTGAACGTGGCCGCGATATAGCCAGATGAACTCTTGGTCCGTTCGCGTCGAGGCAGGTAGTTTCAGAAGTTTCTCCAGCGGCACGTCGATCCTAAGCTCTTCCCGTAGCTCGCGCCGCGCCGCTTCATCGTAGCCTTCCGCCGCGCTGACATGCCCGCCTGCGCTGGAGTCCCACTGCAGTGGATGTCGATCTTTCCAGCGTGCGCGTTTTTGCAAATAGACTTCGCCTGCCTCGTTGAAAATGAGGATGTGGACAGCGCGATGGCGCGACTTGTCCCCATGCACTTCTGAGCGGTAGGCGTAGCGCAAAATCCGATCCATCTCGTCCACGACCGGAAAGCGTTCTTGCCAGAAAACCTGCTGCTCCGAGCTGTGGATCGGTGCGATTTGGTTGGCCAGGGCGATCCATTGCTCAAGCGACAGATTTTCCGCCCGCGCTTTCGGCTCGATCTCGAGCTTGGCCGCGATTTTTGGCCAGTCTGCGGTGAAATCGCTGAGCGCCTTGTGCAACTGTTTGCGCCGGTGCGTAAACCCACGACGCAACAGGTCGTTCAGCAATTCATCATCACATGCAGGCAGTTCCAGCGGGTCACGCGGGACGATTCGCACGAGCGTCGACGCGACTTCCGGCTCCGGAACAAAAACCGTAGCTGGAATGCTCCGCAGATGCTCGACCCGATGGTGCAATTGTAGCCGCACGGTCAGCGCGCCGTACTCTCGCGTGGCCGGTGAAGCAGTTAGTCGCGCAGCAACTTCTCGCTGCAACGTAAACAGCCAGAGTGAGATGGGACTCGGGTACTGGACATATTTCGCGAGCAACGGGCTTGAAATAGTGTAGGGCAGATTCCCAAGCAGTTTGACGCGCCGCTCACAAAACAGCGCTCGCAAATCGAAGTCGAGCGCGTCTTCGTTCAACACTTCCAGCCGCGGATGCGCGAGATGCTCGCGCAAAAACGCCGCCAACCGCGTGTCCTTCTCGATCGCTAGAACTCGCGCGCCGGTGTCCAAAATGATCGACGTCAGCGCGCCCAATCCGGGGCCGATTTCCACCACGTAATCCTCGGGCGTGAGCTCAGCCGCTTTCACGATACAGCGCGCCAGGTTTTGGTCGTGCAGGAAACTTTGTCCGAGCTTTTTTACGGGCGATACTCGAATCTCCTGCAGCGTCGCGGTGATGTCAGAGAGCTTCATTGTAAGATCGACAATCGGTTCCGAACGCACGGCGAAAATCGCCAAGCTGTTCACAACAGGCGGTGAACAAGATGCGCCGGAAAGATCATTTTATTCACAAGTTATTCGATAGCCAAGAGCGACGGGGGCGGCTTCTCTACTCCATCACGCGAAGGTCGCCCCGAAAACAAATTGCGATCAAAAATCTGAACTGATAATCCTGCTCGTTTCCCATGAGCCTAAACGTCGAGATTCTTTCCCGCGCCGCGAACGAAGCGCGCGGCCTGTGCATGGACGCGGTGCAAGCGTCGCAATCCGGTCACCTTGGGTTGCCGCTCGGCTGCGCCGAGATGGGCGCAGTTCTTTACGGCTACGCCCTCAAGCACAATCCGGACAAACCGCGCTGGATCGGCCGGGATTATTTCGTTCTATCGGCCGGCCATGGCAGCATGTTCCTCTACGCCTGGCTGCACTTGAGCGGCTACGATTTGCCGATGTCGGAAATCAAGCGTTTCCGTCAACTACATTCTAAAACCCCGGGCCATCCCGAATTTTTCGAAACGCCGGGCGTTGAATGCACGACGGGCCCTCTGGGACAGGGCGTGGGCAACGCCGTCGGTATTGCGGTCGCGATGAAAATGGCGGCGGCGCGTTTCAACAGTGATGAGCACAGAATTTTCGATCAACATGTGATCTGTCTTGCGGGCGACGGTTGCATGCAGGAGGGCGTAGCCTCGGAAGCGAGCGCGTTCGCCGGCCATTTCGGCCTCGACAATTTGATCCTGATCTACGATTCGAACGCGGTCACGCTCGACGCGCCGGCAAAAGAGACGCAGAGCGAAGACACTGGCAAACGGTTTGCCGCTTACGGATTCGACGTGCAGGAAATCCAGGGCGACGACATGCAGCAGTTTCTCGACGCGCTCAACATCGCGAAAGAGCGCGACAATGGAAAACCGCAGTTCATCATTGCGCACACGCTGATCGGTAAAGGCATTCCCGAAGTCGCTGGTACCTACAAGGCGCATGGCGAAGCCGGTGCAAAGTTTGTCGACGCGGGACGAAAGGGCCTCGGCCTTCCCGACGAGCATTACTACGTGTCGAAAGAGGTGTACGAGTATTTCGCCGAGCACAAAAAGAAGCTCCTCGCCGATTACGATCGCTGGGAAAAAAATTACGACGAGTGGCGCAAGAAAAATCCCGAACGCGCGAAAATCCTCGACGACGGGATCGAGCGCAGAGTTCCCGCTGATCTCTTCTCGAAAATCCCCGAATTCCCGAAAGACGCGAAGCTGGCGACGCGGAAAGCCGGCGGCGAGGTCTTGCAGCCGATCGCGCGCGAGATGCCGCTGCTCATCGGCGGCAGCGCCGACTTGTACGGCTCGACCATGAATTACATCAAGGACGGCGGCGACTTCACACGCGACACGTCGGCCGGCCGCAACATCCGTTTCGGCATCCGCGAACACGGCATGTGTGCGATCCTGAACGGAATTTCCTATCACGGAATCTTCCGCGCCTCCGGCGCAACGTTCCTCGTCTTCACCGACTATTGTCGCGCGTCCATTCGTTTAGGCGCGCTCTCGAAGCTCCCGAATACTTACATCTTCACGCACGACTCCATCGGCGTCGGCGAAGACGGCCCGACGCACGAACCGGTCGAAACGGTCAGCTCCGTTCGTGTGATGCCGCAGATCGATCTGATTCGGCCAGCCGACCCCGAGGAAACCGCCGGCGCGTTTGTTGCCGCGATGGAACGAAACAACGGACCGACGATGATCGCGCTCACCCGCCAAACCGTGCCGATTTTGAACGATGTCGATGTTGCAGTGCGGCGCGATGGCGTCCTGCGCGGCGGTTACATCGCAAAAAAGGAAACAGGCAAACTCGACCTCATCATCATGTCCTGCGGCAGCGAATTGCAACACGCGCTCGCCGCCGCGAAACAACTGGGCGACAATGTCCGCGTCGTTTCCATGCCGTGCTTCGAGCGCTTCGAGCGCCAGCCGCAGGGATATCGCGATGAAGTTTTACCCAACGAATGTCGCAGACGCATCGCCATCGAAGCCGGGGTGCCCGACACCTGGTTTCGATATGTCGGGCTCGATGGGAAAGTCATCGGCCTGCACCGCTTCGGCCTCAGCGCCCCCGGCGCCGAGGTGATGAAGGAATTCGGCATCGACGCCGATCACGTGATTCAAGCGGCGAAGTCGTTGTGGTAGGGCGCGCGGCTCGCGCGCCGCGCCCGATGTCTCGTCGAGCGCAATTGTGCTCCGCGAGACGCCCGCGCTACCCAGATCGACGGGCTAAAACGCTTCTTCCGGCTCGGTGACGTTCCGGGCGCGATCTTCGAATCGCGTGAATTCCTTCAGGAAGGTAAGCGCAATCTCGCCGACCGGACCGTTGCGTTGTTTCGCGATGATCAATTCCGCTTCGCCGGCCTTTTCCGCGCGCGCTTCTTCGTCTTCCTCGTAAATCTCCGGCCTAACGAGCAACCCAACGAGGTCGGCGTCCTGTTCGATCGCACCGGATTCGCGCAAATCGCTTAGCCGCGGTTTGCCGCCGGAGCGCTGCTCGGGCTGGCGATTCAACTGCGCCACGACGATAACCGGGATCTTCAATTCCTTGGCCAATCCCTTCAGGCCAGCGGAAATTTCCGAGATCTCGAGCTGCCGATTGTCCTGCGCGCGGCGTGATGTCGATCTTAGCAGTTGCAAATAATCGATCACCAGTAATTGCACATCCTGCTGCGCCTTGAGCCGCCGCGCTTTTGCGCGCAACGCCAGAATGTCGAGTGCCGCACTGTCGTCGATGAAGATTTTTGCTTCCGCCAGTTTCGCCGCAGCTGCGGTCAGACTTGGAAAATCGCGCTCGGCCAGGAATCCGTCGCGCACTTTCTGCAGATTGACGCGAGCACGGGAGCAAAGAAGACGCTGGACGAGCTGCTGACCGCTCATTTCCAAACTGAAAACGCCGACTGGGAGTTTTTCGTTGATCGCGACATGCTCGGCGATATTCATCGCGAGCGCCGTTTTGCCCATGCTTGGTCGGCCGGCGATCACGATCATCTCGGCGGCGTGCATCCCGCTCGTCATCCGATCGAATTCGACGAAGCCGGTTGAAACACCGGTGATCCCGCCTTTGCGTTCGTAGAGTTTTTCGATTGCCTCGATCGCTTCCATGACCTGGTCTTTCATCGAGAGCATGTGCCCTTTGAACCGGTCCTCGCCGACGGCGAAAATTTTCTGCTCCACTTCGTCGAGCAGATTGCTGACTTCATCCTGTTCCTCGTAGGCGCGCCGCACGCTTTCGGTTGCCGCCGAAATGATTTCGCGCAGAACAAACTTGTCCCGGACGATGTCGAGGTAATAGCCGACGTTGGCGGCCGTGGGCACAAACGTGAACAGGCTCGTGACAAACGCCGGGCCGCCGACCGCGTCGAGCAAATTCCGATCGCGCAACACCTGGGTGAAAGTAATCAGGTCGATGGCTTGCCCAGTGTTCCAAAGATCGACAAGCACGTTGTAGATTGTCTGATGCGCCGGGACGTAGAAATAATTCTCGTTAATCTTTTCGACGCACTCCGCAATCGCGTCGCGTGGCGAAATCAGCATCGAACCGAGCACGCCCTGCTCGGCTTCAACGCTGTGCGGCGGCGTCCGGTGAATATCCTGCGAAGAAGCTGTGAGTGACTTGCCGCCGTCCGACCCGCCGTTTCCTCCCGGCCAGCCTCGGCCGGGCTTTTTACCCGATTGCTTGCGAGGCGTCTCTCCAGTCCAAGCGGCTGGCTGAGTCGCCATTTATTTCCCTGGCTCTTTTCTCTCTTCTTTTTTCCTGCGGAAAAACGAGCGGTGCTTTTTCTCCGGCTCTTCCGCGGCAGTTTGCTGCGGCTTCGGCTCTTCGGCCGATTTCACGTCGAATTTGAAATGCGCCGTCACATCATGGTGCAACTTGATCGCGACTTCATGCTCCCCCGTGTCTTTGATGGGGCGCTCGAGCACGATTTTGTGGCGATCGATTTCGTGGCCGATCTCGTTTCGCAATCGGTTCACGATGTCCTGCGCCGTGACGGATCCGAAAGCCTTGCCCGTTTCGCCCGTCGCGAGCGTGAACGTCACGCGCGTCTTGCCGATGCGCCGGGCAATATCTTCCGCCTCGTTCAGCTCGCGCGCTTCACGCTCGGCGCGTTTCTTCTTCAGATTATCCAGCTGGCGCAACGCTGCCGGCGTCACCTCGTAGGCTTTGCCATTCGGCAGCAGATAGTTGCGGGCATAGCCGCGACGCACTTTCACTAGGTCGGCTTCCGCGCCGAGTCCGGGAACGTTTTCGGTCAAAATCACTTCGGTCGAGGGCATGTCGATCCTGCAACAATTTGCGCTCGCGAAAATTTCGGCGAGCGACGCGTCATCAAAGCAGCGTGCTCACTGCCTGTCAACGTGCACTAGAAAAAACTTCTGAAGACGCGAATTCGTGACGGGAAAATTGCCAGTCCGGCTTGGACTCAGATCATGCCGAGCTTCATGCGCCCGGCTTGGCTGATCATGTTCTGGTTCCACGGCGGATCCCAGACGAGCTGCACGTCGGCTTCGTCCACGCCGTCGATCGACAAAATTTTCGCCTGCGCGTCGTGCGCGATGGCCGGGCCCATGCCGCAACCCGGCGCGGTCAGCGTCATCTTCACCTCCACCCGCGTGCCGCCGTCATCTTTTTTGACTAACCGACAATCGTAAACCAACCCAAGGTCGACGATGTTCACCGGAATCTCCGGATCATAGCACTGGCGCAATTGATTCCAGACATCTTCCTCTGAGACTTCGCCGTTCGTTCGACTCGCCGGCGTCGTTTCAGCTCTGGCCTGCGGCTTCTCGAGGCCGAGCGCGTCCACATCTTTCTCCGCGATACGCGACAATCCGTACGGCGTCGCAATCGTGTAACTGCCGCCGAGCGTCTGCGTGATCACCCCCTGCGTTCCGTTCTCGAGCGTAAATTTGCGTCCGCTCGGAATCTCAATCGCCTCCACGTCGCGGCTTAAGCTGAATTCCGTGTTTTCGTACATTGCGGTTGCAACCTAAGCGCCCGCATCGCGACCGCAAGCATTGTAGAGCCAGCTGTGTCAGCCGCCTGTTTACAGCTGGCGCTTGGCACAAGCGCCGCTACAACTGCTTCGGATTCTCCAACAATTCGATCACGCGCTTCAGCAAACGTGCGCCGCCGCCGCCGTCGATGCTGCGATGGTCGAAGCTCAATGTGATCTGTGCTTCGGTTCTCGGGACGAATTCTTTTTTTGATTCGTCCCACGATGGAAGCTTTTTGCCCGCGCCGAGACCGAGCAGCAGCGTTTGATCGGGCAGGGGGATGGGCGTGCCCCATTCCACGCCAAAGATTCCGAAATTGGAAACTGTTGCGATGCCGCCCGCCTGCATGTCCGGCGAGATCCGCCGTTTGCGCGCAAGCTCGACAAGTTCCTGGTATTTCGCCGTGAGCTCGACGAGCGACGTTTTGTCGGCGGAACGAATGACTGGAACCATGATTCCGTCTTCGGCTTCGACAGCAATGCCGACGTCGATGGAGTTGGATTGGATGACGCGATTGCCGATCAATTTCGCCGCGGCTTTCGGGTTCTCCGCGAGTGCGAGCGCGAGCGCGCGCAGCGCGTAAAGTCCCGGCCCAGGCTTCGGCTCGCGCGATTGTCGATCTTCCAAAACGGGGTCGAGATTCACTGACGAGCCGACCGTAGATAGCGGCCGACTCCAACTGCGCCGCATCGCGTCCGCGACGCCGGCACGAATCGCGGAAGCTTCCTGCGCCGTTTCGCTGTCGATCTTGTGCAGAAAATTTTCCAGATCTTTGATCGTCACGCGATTGCCCGCGCCCGTCCCGGTAATTCCGGCAAGATCAGCATTCGTCAATTGGAGCTCGGCCATGCGCGCGCGCACCCGCGGCGAAATGAAGCTCGCGCCTTTCAAGGTTGCGGGAACAGGCAGAGTAGGGCGACCGTCCCGGTTGCCATCTCCCACTGGCAGGCGGGACGGTTGCGCTACCTTCACTTCCTGGTCCGCGCGCGCGGGAATTTCTTCGGCCACCGTCCGCTGCGGTGGAGCCGGCGCCTGTTTCGTGAATCGCGCCGCGTCAGCCTCGCTCGCTTCCACGTAACCCAGCACGGCGCCGATCGGATAGGTCTCCTTCAATTGGGCGGCGATGTTGTCGATCTTGCCTTTGCACGGCGTGGTCACACCCATGACAGCCTTGTTCGTTTCGACGTCGATGATTTCTTGATCGGCTGCGACTTCGTCGCCGGGCTTCACCTTGATATCGACAATCGTCGCTTCGGCGATCGATTCACCGAGCTGCGGCATGATGATCGGGACCTGTGGCATAAAAGTTACTCGCGAAGAAGTTGTCGCGCTTTCGCGACGATTTTCTGCGCGTTCGGCCGATGCGCGCTCCAAAGATTCGGATGATACGGGATCGGCGTGTCTTTCGCGTTGATTCGCAGCGGCGCGGCATCGAGCAGATGAAAACCTTCGCTGGTGACGCGCGCGATGACTTCCGCAGTCGCGCCGCCCCAAGGGAAGGATTCGCCAACGCAAAGTAATCGCGCCGTGCGCGCGACTGACGCCAGCACCGTGTCGGTGTCGAGCGGTTTAACCGTGCGAAGATCGACAACTTCGATTTGGAGACCTTCGCGTGCGAGTTCGTCCGCAGCGGTGAGCGCTTCCTGCACCATTACGCTGTAAGCGACGATTGTAAGATCATGGCCTTCGCGCGCGATTCGCGCCTTGCCGATCGGCAATCCTTCGGTCGGCAGCTTGTCCGCTTTGAGGTGATAATACAGATACTTGTGCTCGCAATACACGACCGGGTCATCGATCCCGACCGCATCGATCAACATTGTGTACGCATCTTCGACGGTCGCTGGTGTCATCACGATCAGCCCGGGATAATGCGCATAGATCGATTCCATCGACTGACTGTGAAACGGGCCGCTCCCTTTCGTTCCGCCGGAGGGGAGACGAATCGTGATTGGAACCGGCACATTCGTCCGCCAGTACTGCGTGCCGGCGTTGTTCAGAATTTGATTGAGCGCGGTACTCGAAAAATCGGCGAACTGCATCTCGACAATCGGCCGCATCCCATGCATCGCCGCGCCGATCGCGGTGCCGACCATCGCGTCTTCGCTGATTGGAGTGTTTAAGACGCGGCCGGGAAATTCTTGGGCAAGACCTTTGGTTGCCTTAAACGCGCCGCCAAACGTGCCGCCGACGTCCTGCCCGTAAATGAAGACGCGCTCGTCATCTCGCAACAGTTTCGCCTGCGCTTCGCGGATCGCCTCCAGATAGGTAATGCTCATGGCTTTGCCACGTTAAATCGTTAAATCGCTGAAACGTTGAATTGGAAACATCATTCAACTGATTCCGCGTGATCAGCGAGCGCGCGCGTCGAAATCGCGCACCAATCTTCTTCTGCGCCGTCCGGCGCCGGCTCCTTCTGCGCGGTCGCGATCGCTTCATCGACTTGCGCCGCCGCATCTTCGCGCCACGACTGCAACGTTGCGGGATCGAGTAACTCAAGATCGACAATCTTTTTCTCGGTCAATTTCAAACAATCCTGTGCAAAGGGCTGGCGTTTGATTTCATCAGTTACATAACTCGCGTCATCGTGTTCGCCATGACCGGACAAACGCAAAGTAGAGGCGACCACCAACTGCGGCGGGCGACCGGCGCGAGCGCGTTTGACCGCGCTCTCGATGACTTCGAGGCACTGCGTTAAGTCGGTGCCGTCCAGCTTGTAGCCTTCAAAGCCGTAGCCTTTCGCGCGGTCCACTAATTCCTGACAAGCGAACTCCCGTTCGTTAGGCGTCGAATAGGCGTAATGGTTGTTGGTTGCGACAACGACGAGCGGCACTTGTTCGACTGCGGCAAGATTCATTCCCTCGTGAAACGAGCCGGTCTGCATCCCGCCTTCGCCGATGGAGGTGAGTCCGATGAAGTTTTTTTCGCCGCGAAAACGCTTCGCCATTAGTGCACCTACGGTAACCGAGACCATCGCGCCGAGATGACTGATCATCGCGAGCTGGCCCTCGCGTGGCTTGCCGCGATGGATGTTACCGTCGCGTCCGCGCATCGGGCCGTGTCGCGAGCCGAGATACGTTCGTGCCACATCGACCAGCGGCTCGCCGAAAGCAGAGCGACCCGCTTGGTCGCGAATCAGCGGCGCAAAGATGTCGCCCTTTTGCAGAAACAAACCGCACGCTACGCTGACCGCCTCTTGGCCTTTGCCGATGTAAACGCCGCCGGTTATTTGTCCGCCGCGATAGAGACTGACCAGCTTTTCCTCAAGCGTCCGCGCCAGCAGCATCCAGCGAAATGCTTCCAAAAATCGCTCGTGCGGCGCGGCTTTCTTCAAAGCGGATTTTTTGCTGCGCGCCGCCGTCTGAAGCATCCGCCAATTTTACGCTAGATCGACAAACGCGCGCAAAAATTATTTGGAACATAGACTTTTAGTCTGTGCGGCCAGCGGGTTTGTAACCCGCTGAATAAACAGCGGACAATATGTCCGCTGGCCACACAGGCTGAAAGCCTATGTTCCGTTATCGCGCGGCGAAGCTTGACTCTGTTTCGCTGCGCCCGTTTTCGGCCAAAGCAAATTGCCGCTGCGAAGAAACAGTTTCGCCGGTTTCCGGCTGCGATTTATCGGCCGGTGCGTCTATCAGTTTCATCGTGACCAGTTTGCTCACGCCGCGTTCTTCCATCGTGACGCCGTAAAGCACGTCGGCTTTGGCGATCGTCCGTTTGTTGTGTGTAATGATGATGAACTGGCTTTGGCTAACGAATCGCTCGAGAATCGCGAGGAACCGGTTGATGTTGGTTTCGTCGAGCGGCGCGTCAATTTCGTCCAGCACGCAAAACGGACTCGGGCGTACCATGTAAATGGCAAACAGCAATGCGATCGCGACCATCGAGCGTTCGCCGCCGCTCAACAGCGAGATGCTTTGCAGCTGTTTACCGGGCGGCTTGGCCGTGATCTCAATACCACAGTTGAGCGGGTCGCTCTCGTCGAGTAACGACAGATCGGCCCGGCCGCCGCCGAACATTTCGGCAAACATTTCGCGGAAATTCCCACGGATCTGGGTGAAAGTTTCAGCGAACATTTGTTTTGTCGTCGCGTTGATCCGCGCGATGACTTCGAGTAATTCGCGGCGCGAGTTTGTCAGGTCGGTGTTCTGCGCCTCAAGGAATTTGTAGCGTTCTTCCAGCTCATCGTATTCCTGCACGGCCTCGAGATTGACGGGGCCCATGTTGTCAAGCTGCTGTGTAAGATCGACAATCAGCTTCTGCAGATCTTCGTCGCTGAGATCGGAAGCTAGGTGGATCGCGCTCTCCGAGCGCGATGCTAAATCCGACGCGGCTTCGCCGCCAGTATTAGCATCGCCCGCGGACCGGTCGATCCACCTTTTGAATTGCGCGCGCAATGTTTTCTCGAATACGGCTTCGTCCGGCGCGGCCGCACGGAGATCGAAATGATACTGACGCCCGACGCGGTCGCCGAGATGCTGAATTTCCATCCGGAGCTGCGACTCGCGGACTTGCTGTTGCGCGCGATCGTTTTGGAGATTGCTGAGTGAATGGCGCAGTTCACGCAGCTCCGTTTCCCGCCGTTCGACCTCCGCCGTCCGCGTCGCGCGTCTTTGGCCGAGCGCCGCGCCGTATGTTTCTAACTCCATCGCGCGCGTCGTTTGCTCGGCGATCAGTCGTTCGGCTTGGTGAGACTCGTCGGCTTGGGCAGCCATTTTGTTTTCGTAGCCGACGATATCAGCGCGGCGCGCAGCAATGAGATCCGTGAGTTCCAGGTCGCGCGCGCGTATCGCTTCGCATTGGGCGCGCAGGTTCTCGTAGCGCTGCTGCTCCGTAGCGAGCGCGAGTTTCAGCTCGGTGATCTGTTCGCGTGCGCGCTCCTCTTGCAAACGCGCTTCGTTCTCGTCCTGTTCGACCGAAGCACGATCGTTTTGCCGCCGGTCGAGTTCGCGGCGCAATTCACTTAGGTCAGTCTCAATTTGCGCGACGCGTTCGTCAGCCGACTTAATTTGCTCCTCGAGCGTTCGCGTATCGCTCTGCAAATTGTCGATCTTGCCTGTGACTGTCTCCTGCTCGGTTTCGAGCAGGGAGATTCTGCCGGCCGCGGTCGAGTTCACCACGTGCGCAGCCTGTTCCGCCGCGCGGGTCCGCTCGAGCTCATGTGACGCTTTGTCGAGTTCGGTCCGCAATTCTTCACATCGCTCGAGTAGCAGCTCGCGTTGGCCGGCGAGCGCGTTTTCCTCATCAGCCAACGCTGTGACCCGGGCTTTGCGGTCGAGCCAGGAATCGCGACGCGCTACGTTGCTTCCGCCGAAAATAACGCCTTCGGCAGAAATGAATTCGCCATCGAGAGTTGCCATCGCGAGAGCGGGCTCTTGCTTTTTACACGCGAGGGCGCGTTCCAGGTCCGCGAAGATGACGACCTCGCTGAGAAGTCGGCGGATGAGCGGTTCGAAGGCGCGCGGCGCCGTCACTTTGTCCACGGCCCAGCCGATCGCACCGGGCGGCAAAGTTTTTCGCACCGACTCCGGCGCGGAACCGCCGAGACGCGGCACACAGAGCGCGGCTTGTCCGAATTTCTTTTTCGTTAGGCGTGCCACGATCTCGGCCACGCTGCCGCCGTCTTTCAAGACGACGGCATGCAAATTTCGGCCGAGTGCGCCTTCAATTGCCGGCACGAAGCTTCGCTCGACGTGAAGCTGCGCGACGAGCGGCCCAACCACGGTGTCTCGAAAACGCTCGGGGTCGTCCATTCCTCTGAGCACGGCCTGCGAACCCTGCTCGAGCCCTTCGCCCTGTTGGTTCAACTGGCGCAACACTTCCAATGCGGATCTTTTTTCCGCCAGCGCGCGATCGATGCTGGCCCAGTCGCTTTCCGCACGGCTGAGGAGTTCTCGTTCTCGCTGCAAGCTTTTTTCCGCGGCACGAGTTTCAGCCGAACGCCGCGCGAGTGTTTGTTGCTCTTGGTCGGTTTGGCTGCGTGCCGCGGTGATCTCAGCGCCCAAACGCTCGCGCAGTGCGATCGTCCGGCTAATTTCCTCCGCGAGATGGGCGAGTTGTTGAGATGTAACTTCGCGCCGTGCGTTCAGACTGGAGAGGTCGTCTTGCAGCGAAGCGATGCGCTGTTCGAGTTTCGCGACCGATTCGCGGACATCGGTGCGCTGTGACTGACGCGCTTCGCGCTGCGCTCGGATCGATGCCAGGAACTCCGTTGCCGCTGAGAGTTCCGTCTCCTTGGCTTGCAATATTCCTCGTGTATTGGCGACCGCGCCGTCGAGTTGCTCGGCTTGGCTTGCCAGCTCGCGCTGCTTCGCTTCCGCGGCGGCGATGTCGTTGCGCGCGCGCTCGATCAGCTCCGCCAGCTCGGCTGCGCGGAGCCGGTTGAACTCGATCCGACTGTGCCGCGCGGTGATGTCACTTTGCACCCGCTGCGCTTCCGCCCGCGCGTCCGCGATTTCGATGTCGATTTTGTCGAGCGCGTGGCGCTCCTCAGCCTGTCCGGTTTCGCCCGCGTCGATCTTAGCACGCGTTTGCTGCTCGGATTCGACAATGCGGTCGATCTCGGCGCGACATTGCGCGAGTCCGGCTTCGAGCGCGGCGAGCTGTTTCCTCGAATAATGCAGGTCGAGCACGCGCAGATCGGCATGCAGCGCCTGATAGCGTCGCGCCTTACCCGCCTGACGTTGCAGTGAACCGATCTGCCGTTTCACTTCCTTGATCACATCACCGATGCGCAACAGGTTCGCTTCGGTCGCTTCGAGCTTGCGCAACGCCTCGCGCTTCTGCGCTTTGTATTTCGTGATCCCGGCTGCTTCTTCGAAAACGGCGCGCCGGTCCTCCGGATGCGAGCTCAAGATCATGTCGATCCTGCCCTGCTCCATCATTGAATAAGCAGCGCGCGCCACGCCGGTGTCGGCGAAAAGATTTTGGATGTCGCGCAACCGGCATGCGGTTTTATTGAGCAGGTATTCGGAATTACCGTCGCGATAGACGCGACGGGTTACGCGCACCTCGTTCCACTCGACACCGAGTTCCGCTTCGCAATTGCCGAAGGTGACGGAGACTTCCGCGAATCCGAGCGGTTTGCGCGTGTCGGTGCCGTTGAAGATGACATCGGCCATTTCGCCGCCGCGCAGCGACTTGGCCGATTGCTCGCCGAGCACCCAACGGACGGCGTCGAGCAAGTTGGATTTGCCGCAGCCGTTCGGACCGACGATGGCGGTGACGCCTTGATGGAAGCTGAAAACCGTTTTGTCGGCGAAGGATTTAAAGCCGAACAGCTCGAGTGATTGTAGATGCATCCGCCGCCGAAAACATCGGCTTAGGCGGGGAATATAGCCAGCGCACTGGCGTGACAAGCGAAAAAGCTACCAAATGCGGTGGTCGGGACTAACATCGAGCGCAAGATTTTGGGCCACGCGCTAGGTAACGGCAAACCGGCCGGATACTCGTCGCAACATCGACATCTTGCTCGCCCACGCTAAGCTTCAGGATATGCGTTCGGACCAGCTCGAAGACTATTACACGTTTCTGCGGTTCCCAAGCATTTCGACCGACAGCGATTACGCTGCGAAGGTGAGCGAGTGCGCACACTGGCTGGTAGAGAAATTGAGTAGTGTCGGCTTGGAAGCCAAGCTTATGCCGACTCCCGGTCATCCGGTTGTTTGGGCGCGGAACGAACACCGTCCGGACCGGCGCACGGTGCTCATTTACGGCCATTATGACGTGCAGCCGCCGGATCCATTGGAGCTGTGGGAATCGCCTCCTTTCGAGCCGGTGTTGAAAGACGGCTACGTGTTCGCGCGCGGCGCCACTGACAACAAAGGCCAAATCCTCTCGCACGTTCTCGGCATCGAGGAGGCGCTTGAGCGGGACAAGGACTTGCCGGTGAATGTCGATCTTGTGATCGAAGGTGAGGAGGAAATCGGGAGCGCAAATCTTGGAAATTTTCTCAGCCAGAATCGCGAGGCGTTGGAGTGCGACGTAGTGGTCGTCTCCGATACCGGCATGATCGCGCCGCGGACACCGACGATGACTTACGCGTTGCGCGGAGTTGCGGCGGTCGAGTTAAAAGTCACAGGACCGAAGATCGATTTGCACTCCGGAATTTATGGCGGTGCGGTGGCGAATCCTCTCGCCGCGATGTCGCGATTGCTGGCGAGCTTACACGACCGCGATGGGCGAGTCGCGATCGCGGGTTTTTACGACGACGTCGAACCATTGCAGGATTGGGAGCGGGAGATGTGGAGCAAACTTCCCATCGACGCCGACGCGATGGTCTTAGGGGAGAGCGGAGCGCGCGAGCTGTTTGGCGAAAAAGGTTTTACGACATTGGAAAGAATTTGGGCGCGTCCGACAGCGGAGATCAACGGGATGGGCGGCGGTTATCAAGGCAAAGGGACGAAGACAGTGTTACCCAGTTACGCGTTCGCGAAGCTGACGTTTCGGCTGGTGCCGAATCAGAATGGCGAGCGGATTGTCGATCTTGCGCGTAAACACTTCGAGAACAATTTGCCACCAGGTGTGACGCTGGAGGTGACGAGCGGTCACGCCGGTCCCTGGTATCGAACTGACCCGCATAATCGGTTCGGACAGGCGGCACAACGCGCGCTGCGCAAGACCTTCGACAAAGAACCGGTGCTGATTCGTGAAGGCGGCAGCATCCCCATCGTCTCCCAGTTTCGCGACATTCTCGGCGTAGAAACGTTACTGCTCGGTCTGGCGCTGCACGATTGCCGGGCGCATTCGCCGAATGAAAACTTTCCGCTGGAGAATCTCGACGCTGGCATCCGAATGAATCAAGCTGTGCTGCGGGAGTTGGCTGCGATTGGTTAGGCAAACAAGGGATGAAACTGGCGAGGCGTTGGTTCGTGGCGATGGCGCTGCCGCTAGTGCTTACCGTTAGCGCGCCAGAATGCGGCGCCGCACAAGACGACAGCGTGATCGACAAGATCAAACACCTGTTCGTCAAACCGACGCCAACACCGACGCCGAAGCCGCGCAAGAAACGAACAAAAAAGAAAAGTAGCCCGACGCCTTCGCCTACCCCATCCGCTTCTGCCGCCGCGGCCGCGACCGCCTCTCCGGCTCCGAGCGAGAGCGCACCGATCGTGCCTGCGGCAACTGCTTCTCCCGCAGCGAGTGCGACGGCGACGGCAACTCCCGCTGCTGCTGCCACTGTGCCGCCGCCGAGCCCTTCGCCCACAGGTTCACCGCTCCCGCGACACGGCCGGTCCCAGCATCTGGAACCGGTGCGGCCAATCGCTCCTGGGCCGCACGCGAAGTTTCGGACAAGCGTTTCACCGCCCCCTGAAGCGTCGCCGCCTGCAATTCGCACGCCACTGCCATTGACCTCGCCGGTTTCTGCGGCAACGGCTTCACCGCTGCCCGCAGCCACTGCGTCGCGAGCTGCGACGCCCGCCGCCAAATCGACGCATGCGCCGAACGCGACGATTTCCCCAGACGAGATCAGCGGGTATGAAAGTTATCCGGCCGAAGTACGGCACGTGCTCGACTCAGCCCTCGCTCTAACGACGCAAAACCTCGGCTATAAATATGGCTCGGCTGACCCGGCAAACGGTGGGATGGATTGTTCCGGATTCATCTATTACGTAGTCTCGCAATGCGGTATCAAAGACGCGCCGCGCGACGCGCGCGAGCAATACATATGGGTGCGTAAAGCGGGAAATTTCCAGGCCGTGCTCGCGCATCGCGATGACACCTTCGAGCTCGACGCGTTGAAACCGGGCGACCTACTCTTTTGGGCCGGCACCTACAACGTCAGCCGCGACCCGGCAATCACGCACACGATGATTTACCTCGGCCGCGAGAAAGGAACGAATCAGCGCGTCATGGTCGGCGCGAGCGACGGCCGCACCTATCGCGGCCAGCAGCGGTTTGGCGTCAGTGTTTTTGACTTCAAAG
>DASTDG010000064.1:0-8018 GCA_035710475.1 Chthoniobacterales bacterium
GATCGTGCAATACGCCGATAATCGCAAAGGCATGACGATGGCCGATGCGCTCGCGCACGAAATCAAAGACGCCGCGTCGGGTCAGGGCAACGCGATCAAGAAACGCGAAGACACCCACAAAATGGCGCAGGCCAACCGCGCGTTTGCGCATTTCCGCTGGTAACGTTTATGACGACCGCGACTCTCGAAAAAAAACCCGCGGCCGGCGCGAAGAACCCGAATTCTCCGGACCGTAAGTTCCCGCTCGAGCGGACGCGCAACATCGGCATCGCCGCGCACATCGACGCTGGTAAAACAACGCTGACCGAGCGCGTCCTGTTTTACACCGGCATGATCCACAAGATGGGCGAGGTGCATGAAGGCACGACCGTGACCGACTGGATGGAGCAGGAGCGCGAGCGCGGCATCACAATCACTTCGGCCGCAACGACCTGCGCGTGGGCGCAACGCAAGGAAGAAGGCGTTTACAAAATTTTCGAAGGGATCAAGCAACGCATCAACATCATCGATACGCCCGGCCACGTTGATTTCACCGCCGAAGTGGAGCGCTCCTTGCGCGTGCTCGACGGCGCGATAGCCGTTTTCGACGGCGTCGCCGGTGTGCAGCCGCAATCCGAAACGGTCTGGCGGCAGGCGACGAAATACAACGTCCCGCGCATCGCATTTATCAACAAAATGGATCGCGTCGGAGCCGACTTCGCCATGTCGGTCGACAGCATTCATAAAAAGCTCGGGGCAAATGCGTGGCCGATTTTGCTGCCGCTCGGACGTGAAGATCAGCTCAAAGGTCAGCTCGACGTGATCAACAAGAAAGCGATCATCTATTCGGACGACGACGAGCTCGGATCGACATACGAGGTTACGGACGTGCCGAAGGAATATGTCGATCTTGTCGACAAAGCTTACCACGATCTGGTCGAGCAGGTTTCCAACATTGACGATGAAGTGGCGGAAGCGGTGCTGGAAGAGCGCCAGGTCACGCCCGAATTACTCAAGGCCGGTATTCGTCGGCAGACGATTGCGAACAAGTTCGTGCCCGTCGTCGGCGGCTCGGCGTTAAAAAATATCGGCGTCCAGTATTTAATCGATGCCGTTGTCGATTATCTGCCGAGTCCACTCGAGATTCCGCCGGCCAAAGGCCAAAATCCCGATACCAACGAGCCGATGGAAGCGGTCACGGACGACAATGGGCCGTTCTGCTCGATCGCGTTTAAACTTTGGAGCGATCCGTTCGTCGGCAAGCTGGTTTTCTTTCGCGTTTACTCCGGCACGCTTTCAAAAGGCGATACCGTTTACAATCCGCGGACGAACAAACGCGAACGCATCTCGCGTTTGATCCAGATCCAGGCCGACAAACGCGAAGACATCGAGACCTGTTACTCGGGCGACATCGCCGCGATCGTCGGCATCAAGAACATCACGACTGGCGATACGCTTTGCGACGAAGATCATTCGATCCTGCTTGAGCCGCCGTCGTTCCCCGACCCCGTCATCTCCATGGCGATCGAGCCGAAGACGAAGCTTGATCAGGAAAAAATGGCGACCGCGCTGCAGCGCCTTTCAGAGGAAGATCCGACCTTCTGGGTTTACACACACGAAGACACCGGCCAGACGATCATCGCTGGCATGGGCGAATTGCATCTCGAAATCATCCGTGACCGCATGTTCCGCGAGTTCAAAGTCGACGCGAACGCGGGCAAGCCGCAGATCGCGTATCGCGAAACGATCACTTCGAGTGCGCACGGCGTCGGCAAGTTGATCAAACAATCGGGCGGGCGCGGTCAATACGGCCACGTCGAAGTCGACGTGCGGCCGACCGAGCGCGGCAAAGGCCTCGTCGTCGAGAACAAAATCGTCGGCGGCATCATCCCGCGTGAATACATCCCGGCGGTGAAGAAGGGCATCGAGGAAGCGGTGCTCAACGGCGTCCTCGGCGGCTATCCCGTCGTCGATGTCGAGGTCGACATCGTTTACGGCTCGTTCCACGAAGTCGACTCGAGCGAGCTCGCTTTCAAAATGGCGGCGATCTTCGCGATGAAGGACGGGTTCAAACAAGGCAAACCGATCCTGCTCGAGCCGATCATGAAGGTCGAAAACATCACGCCCGATGAATATCAGGGCGATATCTGTGGCGACTTGAGCCGGCGCCGCGGCAGTATCCAAAGCATCGAGACACGCGGTAACATGGCGATTATTCACGCGCTCGTGCCGCTCGCGGAGTTGTTCGGCTACGCGACGGCTATCCGCTCGTTATCGAAAGGGCGCTCGAGCTACTCGATGGAGCCGTCGCATTTCGAGCCGGTGCCGGCGAACCTCGTCGCCGCAATCCTTGACCAGAAGGAGACAAAATGACGAACGGCCAGCGCATTCGCATTCGTTTGAAAGCGTTCGATCATCGCATGCTCGATCAATCGGCGGTCGATATCGTCGAGACGGCGAAACGCACTGGCGCGCGCGTGGCCGGGCCCATTCCACTGCCGACGTTAATTGAAAAGTTTACTGTGAATCGCTCGCCGCACGTCGACAAAAAGTCGATGGAACAATTTGAGATCCGGACGCACAAACGGCTGCTCGACATCATCGACCCGACGGCGAAAACGGTGGACGAATTGAAAAAATTGAACCTGCCCGCGGGCGTGGACATCACGATTAAGATTTAGGTTTTGAGAATTTTGCAAGATCGACATCATGAGTATCGGGTTACTTGGACAGAAAATCGGCATGACCAGCGTCTACGACGCCGCGGGCAAGCTGCACCCGGTGACCGTGATTGCGGCGGGCGATAACGTTTTGCTGCGCCGCCTAACGAATGAGAACGACGGCTACTGGGCCGTGCAGGTCGGCTTCGATGGGCAAAAGGAATCGCGCGTGAACAAAGCCGAACTCGGCGCGTTTAAAAAAGCCGGCGTCGAGCCGAAGAAATTTGTGCGCGAGTTTCGACTGGATGCTGATTTGCCCGAAGGGGAAGTGAATCTCAGTGTCACGCAATTTCAACCTGGTGATTTCGTTGATGTGACCGGCCGCTCGAAAGGCAAAGGCTTCCAAGGCGTAATGAAGAAGCACAATTTCCACGGGCAAGGCGCGTCACACGGTTCAAAGACGCATCGCCGCAGCGGCGCGATTGGCAATCGCTCCACGCCCGGCCGGATTTGGAAAAACATGGGGATGCCCGGTCATCTCGGTGACGAGCGTGTGACCGTGCAGAACCTCCAGATCATGCAGGTGCGCGAAGCCGAGAAAATCATTTTGGTGAGTGGCGCGGTCCCCGGATCGAACGGCAGTTACGTAATCGTTAGGCCGGCACTTAAGAATCCGGCCGTGCGAATCGCGGCACATCAGGCGCACGCGAAAGAAGACAAGGCAGCGGCGGCGAAGAAGCCGGCGATAACCGTGCGATAAGGGATGAGCGCGAAAGTTTTAAGCAAAGCCGCGGCAAAAGAAGCGAAGATCGAGATTATCGAGGATGGTCGCGGCACACAGGCCGTGCACGATGTCGTGGTCGCGATGCGCGCAGCGCGTCGTTCCGGCTCGGCCAACACAAAAACAAAAGCAGAAGTGGATTTATCCGGGGCGAAACCGTGGCGTCAAAAAGGAACCGGTCGCGCGCGCGCGGGATATAAATCGTCGCCGATCTGGCGCGGCGGCGGCGTGGTCTTTGGCCCAAAACCGCGCGATTACTCCAAGAAAACTTCGAAAAGTCTGCGGCGGCTCGCCTTTCAAAAAGCGCTGAGTGAGAGGATCAACGCCGGCGACGTGTTGACGATCGACAAGTTCGTCGTGCCGGAGATCAAAACCAAATCTTTCATCTCGTTGTTAAAGAAAGCGACTGACGCGGGAAAAGTTTTAGTGATTGCTGATTCATTTGATGAAAAGACTTTTAAATCGGCGCGGAATGTGAAGACAGCTCACCTGGCCACCGCGGCGGACGTAAACACGGAGCAGCTGCTCGCGTTTGAGAAAATTTTGGTGACGCAAGCGGCGCTGGGAAGACTCGCGGAACGGACGAACCCACCCTCACCTGGCGCTTCGCGCTTGCCGAGCCATAGCTCTGCGGAGGCTGGTCCTCCTCTCCCTCAGGGAGAGGACAGAGTGAGGGCACAGCCGAAGGAAACCGCGAAATGATCGAGGCGCACGACATCATTCAGACGGCGTCGTTGACCGAGAAGTCGACGCTAATGAGCGAGAAGCAAAACAAGTACGTCTTTCGCGTCCATCCGCGTGCGAACAAGATCCAGATCAAGCAGGCGGTGGAGCGATTGTTCCAAAAGAAGGTGGTCGATGTTAACACCTGCAATTACGCCGGCAAATGGGCGCGGGTGCGCGGACCGATTGGGCGAAAGGCGAGCTGGAAAAAAGCGATCGTGACATTGAAGGAAGGCGAGAAGATCGACTTGGTATGAGGACGCTCAGTTCACAAATTATAGCCGCTGTCATCCTGAGCCGTGCAGACGGCGAAGGACCTCGCAAATCATCAACAGCGAGTTCCGTCGAGGAAGCTTTGAGAGATCCCTCGACTTCGCTCGGGATGACAAATTGATATGGCACTGAAAAGTTTTAGGCCACTCACTCCTGTTCTGCGGTTCAAGCAGCTGCCCGTTTTCGATGAGATCACGAAGTCGCGCCCGGCGAAGAGCCTGCTCGAGCCAAAAAAGAAAAGCGGCGGACGCAATAATTTTGGCAGGCTCACATCGCGTCACATCGGCGGCGGACACAAGCAGCATTATCGCAAGGTCGATTTCAAACGGCGCAAGCACGGCGTCACGGCCGAGGTGATCGGCATCGAGTACGATCCGAATCGTTCCGCGCGCGTTGCTCTTATCAAGTACGCTGATGGCGAGCTGAGTTACATCCTGGCGCCAAATGGGCTGGGCGTGGGATCGACAGTTGCCGCCGGTCCTGACGTCCCGCCGGATCTCGGGAACGCGCTGCCGCTCCGCGCCATTCCGTTAGGCACGAACATTCACAACATCGAGCTGAGCCCGGGCCGCGGCGGGCAGATCGCGCGCAGCGCGGGACAGCAGGCAACGTTGAGCAACCTCGAAGGGGATTATGCCCTTGTGAAAATGCCTTCCGGCGAAGTGCGCCGGATCCACGCGAACTGCTTCGCGACGATCGGGCAGGTCGGCAACGTCGATCATATGAACGTGTCGGCGGGCAAGGCCGGCCGTTCGCGTTGGTTAGGCCGCAGGCCGCACGTGCGCGGCATGGCGATGAATCCGATCGATCACCCGATGGGCGGCGGACAGGGTAAATCGAAAGGCGGCGGGGGACGACATCACCCGGTCAGTCCGTGGGGACAGCTCGCAAAAGGATTTAAGACGCGCAGCAAACACAAGCCGAGCGACCGGTTCATTTTGGAAAGGAGAAGGTCAAAGAAGAAAGCTTAGACGTGAATCGTGAATCGTGAATCGAGTGCTGCTCCGATTCACGAGTTTCGAATCACGAATTACTTGCAAATTATGGCTAGATCGTTGAAGAAAGGACCCTTCGTCGAGTCGCATCTTCTGGAGAAGATCGATAAGATGAACAACGCGGGCGCGAAAAAAGCGATTAAAACCTGGTCGCGGCGCTCGATGGTGACGCCGGATTTTGTCGGCCACACGTTTTTGGTGCACAACGGGAAGACGTTTCAGTCCGTGTTTGTCACCGAGAATATGGTCGGGCACAAGCTCGGCGAATTTTCGCCGACGCGCGTGTTCAAGAAACATGGTTCGCACACGGCGAAGGTGACCAAGTAGTTGAGAATTTTGTTAGCGATGTTGGGCTGCGTGACGCTGGCTCGCGGGCTGGCGGCAGAGGGAAATAGTTCTTTGTCAGAATCCAAAATCGAAGACGCGGAACACGCGGTCACAGCCGAGGCGTTGTTCGCGCAGAACGAAGAGCTGCGGCGGCAATTGTCGATCGAGCAGGAATCAGTCAAAACATTGACAATGAGCCTGGCGGAATCGAATGCCGAGGCCGAATTGTTTCGGCGCAAGTTCTCGGATTTGAATCTGCGGATGGAAGCGCTCGGTCTCGCCTCGGCGAGCAAAGATCGCGCGAAGCTGGAGCAACGATTGCTCGCGGCGGTGAGCGATCTGCAGCTCGCACAAAAGGAACGCGACGAATATCGCGACCAGATGCTGCGGCTGAATGAAGCGATGCTGCGTTACCTGAAATCGTCGCAGGGCGGCGACGCGCAGGCGCGGATGGACGTAGAAGCGCAATTGCGTGGAACGAACGCGCTGGTGACGAAATCGACTTCAGCACGGCCGGACGCGCAGCCGAGCTTGCTCGATGGCAAGGTGATTAGCGTGAAGGACGAATGGTCGTTTGTCGTGGCGAACTTGGGAGAAAAGCACGGGGTTAAGATCGGCATGCCGCTGCGAGTTATGCGCGGCGAGCAGACGATTGCGACGCTGCGCGTGGTGGATGTGCGCCAGCAGATTTGCGGCGCGGTGATCGAGGAAATGGATTCGAACAAAGAAAAGATAAAAGTGGGGGATCGGCTTCAGGTCGATGCCAAACCGAGTGTGAGTGTCAGATGAACAAGGGTTGAAGCGATGAAGAGTTGAAGGGTTGAAGCGGAGAGAATGAAAGCCGCTTTAACGCTTTAACCGTTTAACGCTTAACGCAAAGTAAATGGAAGTTAGATCGATCTACAGGTATGCGCGAATCTCGCCCTTCAAGGTGCGGGAAGTGACGCGCGAGATTCAGGGGCTGCCGGTCTCGGCCGCGCTCGACGTGCTCGCATTCACCCCGAAGAAGGCGGCGTTCCTGATCAACAAGACGCTGAAGAGCGCAATCGCGAACGCGGAGAACAACGCGCAGCTCAAAGCGGACGGTCTCGTCGTCAAAGAAGCGGTCGTCGGCGAGGGGCCAACCTTCAAGCGAATCATGGCGCGCGCGCGCGGAAGCGCGAGCCGGATTTTAAAACGCACGAGTCACATTCGCATCGTGCTCTCGGACGAGATCCCGATCGAGACACGCGAGACGCGAAAAGCGAAGCGCAAAGCGGAAGAGAAAGGCGCCAAGAAAGACGGCGAAGCCGGCGAGACGAAGGAAAAATCGACAACTGCTGCAAAGAAAAAGCCGAAGGCGAAGAAGCAGCCAGCGAGAAAAGGATAATATATGGGACAAAAAGTTAATCCGATTGGATTTCGACTCGGTGTGAACCGCGACTGGCGCTCGCGCTGGTACGCGTCTCCGCAAGAGCTACCGGCGTTTTTGCACAGCGACCTCGAGATCCGCCATTACGTAAAGAAAAAGCTGCAGTTCGCTGCGGTCTCGAAAATCGTGATCGAGCGCGCCTGGAACTCCATTCGCGTGACCATTTTCACAGCGCGTCCCGGCATCGTGATCGGCCGCAAGGGCGCCGAGATCGAGAAGATGACGGAAGAGATTGCGAAGATGGCGCAAGGCAAACAGATCAAGATTGACATCCAGGAGATCAAGACGCCCGAGCTCGACGCGCAGTTGGTCGCGGAGAACGTCGCGTTGCAAATCGAGCGCCGCATCGCTTACCGCCGGGCGATGAAGAAGGCTGTACAGACGGCGATGGATTTTGGCGCGCAGGGAATCCGGTTGCGTTGCTCGGGTCGATTAAACGGCGCGGAAATCTCGCGCTCGGAATGGTATCGCGAAGGCAAAGTGCCGCTGCACACTTTGCGGACGGGAATCGATTACGGTTTTGCCGAGGCGAACACGGTTTACGGCAAGATCGGCGTGAAATGCTGGATGTGTAAGAAGGAAGAAGCGCCGGCCGAAGCGCCGACACCACCAGCGCCACCTCCACCGCCGGAGCCGCAGCCCACGGAAGTTTAAGGAGAATTGTTATGCCGTTGATGGGACTGAATTCTGTAGCCGCGTCCCTGTGGGACGCGTGCGCGCTTCGCACAGCGAAGCGGCTACAGCATCAAACGATCAGATGTAACGGAGCAGAATTGTTATGCCGTTGATGCCGAAACGTGTGAAGTATCGCAAGTCCCAGCGGGGAAGCCGCAAGGGGACCGCTTCGCGCAACCTCAGAATCGACTTTG
>DASTDG010000065.1:0-5828 GCA_035710475.1 Chthoniobacterales bacterium
CAATTGCTTCCCGATAAACATCAAGCCGCTCGTGATCGAAGTACGTCTTCATAGTTCGAGCATGAGCAGGAGCACGAGCATGAGCAAGACGCCCTATTTTCCCAACAACTCCATCATTTCGACGCAGCGGTTGCTGTAGCCCCACTCGTTGTCGTACCAGCCGACTACTTTCACGAAACGGTTGCCGAGCATGAGAGTGAGTTTGCTGTCGAATATGCATGAGTGCGGATTGCCCACGATGTCCCGGGACACGAGCGGCTCGTCGGTATATTCGAGCACGCCTTTGTAGCTTTTGTCCGCCGCCGCTTCCTTGAACGCGGCATTGATTGCGTCGATCGTCGCGTCCCTTTCCAACACCGCGCTGAAATCGGTGACCGAGCCGTCCGGGGTTGGGACGCGAAACGCGCCGCCGTTTAGTTTTCCTTTCAGCTCCGGAATCACTTCGCCAATCGCCTTGGCCGCGCCCGTGCTCGACGGAATGATGCTGATCGCCGCTGCCCGCGCACGCCGCAAGTCTTCATGCGGGAAATCGAGAATCCGCTGGTCGTTCGTGTAGCTGTGGATCGTGCTCATGAACCCGTGCGCCACGCCGAAGTTGTCGTTCAAGACCTTGGCCAGCGGCGCGAGGCAATTGGTCGTGCAGCTCGCGTTTGAAACGACGGTGTGCTTATCCGGATTGTAAATATCGTCATTGATCCCGATGCAGAGCGTCGCGTCAGGATTCTTGGCCGGCGCGGAAATCAAAACCCGTTTCGCGCCCGCTTTGGAAATGTGCAGGTCGGCTTTGTCCCGCGCCGTGAAAAAGCCGGTCGATTCCAGCACAACATCGACCTCCAGTTTTTTCCACGGCAGATTGCCGGGGTCGCGCTCCTTGAAAATGCGGATCGCGTGGTCGCGCACGATGATGTTCTCCTCGTCGTAACCGATCTCGCCGTCGAATTTCCCGTGCACCGAGTCCCATTTCAGCAGGTGCGCGAGCGTTTTCGTATCGGTCAAATCGTTGATCGCGCGGACGCGCTCGACTTGTTTTTGCGTCATCGCCCGGAGCACGTTGCGCCCGATGCGGCCGAAGCCGTTGATAGAGTAGTTAGCCATAGGTAGAATTTGCGATTTGCGAGTTCCGATTTTCGATTGCCGAGCAAATCTTCGGCAACGAACGAGGCGGGAAATTAAAATGGGCACACGCGCGAAGCAATTGCGAACTGTCGGCGCGCTCGCCGTTGCATTGTCGATCTTGTGCACGCCAACCATTCGCGGCGCGCGCGACGATTCTTCACCAATGAAAACGATCTTCGTTTTCGGCGACAGTCTGTCCGACGGCTTTCACCTCAAACGCAGCCAGGCATATCCGACGCTGCTCCTGGGCAAGTTGCGCGATGTCGGCTTGGAATACGAAATCGTCAGCGCCAGCCAAAGCGGCGGCACCACGACGAGCGGCCTCGCGCGGCTCCCGCCGCATCTCAAACGCAAGATCGACATCTTCATTCTCGAGCTCGGTATCAACGACGCCTTTCTCGGCGTACCGGTCGACACGATTGAAGCGAATCTTCAATCGATTATCGATCAGGTGAAAGCGCGCAATCCGCAGGTGCGAATCGTCATCTGCGGCATGCAAGTTCGTAACTTCTCCGCCGACGCTTACGTCGCCGCGTTCGGCAAAATGTATTCCGAGCTGGCGGAGAAAAATCGCGCCGCCCTTGTGCCTTATCTGCTCGACGGCGTCGGCGGCGATCCGAATTTGAACTTGCCGGACGGCATCCATCCAAACAGCGCCGGCCAAAAAATCCTGGCCGAAAACGTCTGGCGCGTTCTCGAACCAATCGCGCGCGAAGTAGCTGCCGCGTCGTCGCAAGCCGCGACAGCGAATTAAAAGAAAACGTCGAACGCTGAACGCTCAACATCCAATTCTCGAATGCAGAGCTCCGCCTTCGACATTCGGCGTTGGACGTTCGGCATTTGCTTCTGCTGGGGTTGTAGCCACGGCCCTGCGGGCCGTCTGCTCCCGCACGTGTTTTACCCTCACCGGCGCTGATGGTGTTCGCCTCTCCCTCAGGGAGAGGATTGAGGTGAGGGCCAGTGCTTGAGATGCAGCCAGCGGGTTCGTGTGCGCCGTAGAATAAGTGATGGACCCAGCGCGACCAGGCGAGCTTGAGCCGCAGGACCCGTTCAATCCCGAGCGCGCCGATCACGCGATTCTCGAAACAATCGAGATCGCGACCGAAGGCGAAGATTGCGACGAATGCGTCCGGCGCTTGCGCCCGCCGCTGATGAAGATCAATGGCGTGAAAGACGTGATTGTCGATCTTGAGCGCGAACGCGTCGTCGTCACGTTCGACGCCCGCAAAACGCACGCGCCCGATTTGCACGACGCCATTCTGCAAACCGGCTACAAACCGGCGGCTGAAGCGGAATAAGCAAACGCCGAACGCCCAACGTCCAATCTCGAATGCAGAGAGCCGCAGTCTGATTTCGATATTCGGCGTTCGGCGTTTTTCTTCTGCTAACTTGTAGCCACGGCCCTGCGGGCCGTCTGCTAGGATGTGCCATAGACACGTGGCTACAGATCAAATCGTCGGTTGTTGCTGCGTCAGGCAATGAAACGTGCCGAGGCCCCAGATTAATTCGCGGCAATCGATCCCGATGACGCGACGCGTTGGAAAACATTGTTGCAAGATCGACAATGCGGTTTCGTCTGACGGATCGGCGAAAGTCGGGCGAAGCACGCAACTGTTTGCGATGTAGAAGTTCGCATAGCTCGCGGGCAATCGCAGACCTTCGCGAACGATCTTCCTCGGCATGGGCAACGTGACTATGTCCAGTCCGAAGCCGGACAGTCGGCTGAGGTTCTCTTGTAGTGGCTCGTAGTTTTCGTCGTCGCGATCTTCTTCAACGACAGCGACAACTTTTGTCTCCGAAACGAACCGCGCGATGTCGTCGATGTGACCATCGGTATCATCGCCGGCGATGCCGCGGCCGAGCCAGAGAATTTCGCGCGCGCCGAGATAATCGCGCAGGCGCTGCTCGATTTCATCGCGGCTCAGGTTCGGATTGCGGTTCTTGTTCAACAGACAGGACTCAGTCGTGAGGAGCATGCCGGCGCCGTTCACGTCGATCGAGCCGCCTTCCAGAATCATGCGCGGATAAAAAACTGGCAGCTTCAGTGATTCGGCCACGCGCGTCGGCACGACCTCATCCAGATCGCACGGCGGATATTTGCCGCCCCAGGCATTATAATCCCAATCCACGACCGCGAGTTTTGGATCCGCGTCACGCGTTAGAAAAATCGGTCCATGATCGCGGCACCACGGCTCATTAGTCGAGATTCGATGAAACGTGATTCGTTGCATCGGCAAACCGTCGAGAACCTCTTGCGCCTCGGCTTCATGCGCGCCATTGCAAACGTTGATGCAGACCCGCTCGGATTCGACGAGCGCCTCCACCATCGCGCGCAGCGTCGGCATTACCCGATCGAACGACCCGGGAAAACTGATCCCTTCCCGCCGCGGCCACGACAGCCACGTCGCCTCATGCCGCTCCCATTCCGCCGGCATCCGGTAACCCTGCGCGGCGGGCGTTTCCGTCGTTGGAGCCATTCGGAGCAACGTGTGACGCGAAATGCGCCGCGTCCAATGGGCCGAGCCGTTTTCTACTTCCGACTTGTTACTCGTTCACAACCGCGATCCTGCGGCGCGCGCCAGCACCACTAGAAACACGACAAGCGAGAGCGCTGACACGAACAAGCATGCGATGAGGCCCAAAATGAAGAAGCCGATCCTCGCTTGTGGGAACAGACCAGCGCCTCCTAGGCCCGATAAAAAACCACAGATCAAAAGTAGAAATGTCGCCGCCATCGGAAAGAAGCGGACACGCGGCCGATGACCCAGTCTTGTAAGACGTCGCCCCGCCAGGGCCATTGCCACACTGAAGACGATCATAAAAGCAGACATTGCCAGACTGGCGATTGTCCAAAGCAGTCCAGCTTCTAAGTGAAAGAAAGCTAATAACAGTGGCAGCAACGCCATGAAAAGGGCGCCGAGACTCGTCCCGAACATCCATGACAACGACCAGATGTCCCGGGGATGCCAGGCGGTCGGAGGCGCACCACGAATGGCCACTACCAAGCCGGAGAATCCTGCGAGAGTCACTGCGATCTGCGCGATCCCCAAGAGAAACCCTTCGTTTTGCATGGGAATCTCTGTCGCCTAACGAGACAAAGCTCAGCCGCCGCTGGCGAGAGCGAGCCTTGCTTTCACTTCATCCTTCATAATTCATCCTTCAACCTTTTCCCGCGCCGGTCAGCGGTTGGCTGCAGCGCCTGGTTAGATGTTGCGGAATTTGGAATACGAGTAGCAGTCGCGTGGCGTCGCTGAAATGTTCGGGTGGACCGCCCACGAGCGTAAAACGCCCTCCCGCTCGAAGCCAGCTCTTTCCAGGAGGCGCGCCGAGCGCTGATTGTCGATATCGCAGACAGCGCCGACGCGGAAAACAGACGGCTCGGTAAACGCCCAATCGACCACCGCGGTCACCGCTTCGGCCATAAATCCGTAGCCCCAATATCGCCGCGCTAGGACATATCCAAGCTCAAGCCGGTGTGCTTCTCTGCGGACACCAATAGCACCCATGAGCTCACTGCCGCTGTATTGGAACAACAGCCAGTGGAACCCGGATCCGTCGCGCCACAAATCAAGAAAGCGGCCAATGACGGCCTCGCTGTCGGAAACGCACGTATGTGGACGCCACGTGACGTAGTGCGCAACCTCATGGTCTTGCCCGTAGGCCGCGAACATCAGAGCCGCATCCTCACGCGTGGGCTTCCGCAGAACCAATCGTGCCGTACGAAACGTTTCCGGTGGTTTCATTACCCGATGCGCGCGAGTAACATCTAACGAGAATTAGACGAAAAGTTTCGTCTAACAAGTCGTGGCGTCAGCCGTCAGGCGGGTGCGCCGCCTAATGCGCCGGGGAGGGGCGGGGCGACCTCGGGGCCGACGACGACTTGCTTGGGCGGTTTTTCGGGCGGCATTTTTTGGCCGGACGTCGGCGTGACAGCGGGCGGCGGATTGAGCAGGCGGCCGTGCTCGACGATCTCCTTGATCTGCGAGCCGTCGAGCGTTTCGTATTCGAGGAGCGCTTTGGCAATGACTTCGAGTTTGTCGCGGTGCGCGAGCAAAGTTTGTTTGGCGGCCTGATACGCTTCGTCGAGTAACCGGCGCACTTCGTGGTCAATCTCTTCAGCGGTGGCTTCGCTGTAATCGCGCGCCCGGGAGATGTCGCGCCCGAGGAAAACATAATCCTCGTGCTCGCCGTACTCGACCATGCCGAGCTTTTCGCTCATTCCCCATTCGCAAACCATCTTGCGGGCCATGGCCGTGGCCATCTTGATGTCGCCAGCGGCGCCGTTGGTGACGTCGCCGAAAATGATTTCCTCAGCGACGCGCCCGCCCATTTTCACAACCAGACTGGCAATCAATTCGTTTTTGCGATTGGTGTATTTGTCTTCCTCCGGCAACCACATGGTCGATCCAAGCGACGGGCCCCGCGGGATGATCGTGACCTTGTGGAGCGGCTCGGTATTGGGCAAAAGCTCGAGCAACAACGCGTGACCGGCCTCGTGGTAAGCGGTGTTTTGTTTTTCTTTTTCGCTCAGGGCGAGGCTGCGGCGTTCCTTGCCCCAGCGGACTTTGTCGCGCGCTTCTTCCAATTCGGCGAGCGTGATTCCTTTTAATCCGCGACGCGCGGCGAGCAGCGCTGCTTCGTTGATGACGTTGGCCAGCTCGGCCCCGGAATAACCGGGCGTGCCGCGCGCGACCACGGCAAGATCGACACCT
>DASTDG010000066.1:0-11181 GCA_035710475.1 Chthoniobacterales bacterium
CCGTGCGCGCCGTTCACTTCCACTTCGACTTCGTAAGCATCGACGCCGTAAAGCGCGGCCGAGTAGATCTTCGCCAGCATCGCCCGCCGAGCTTCGCAAAAATGCGGCGAGAGGAAAAGGCGCAAAAACGTCGCCGGCCTGAATCGGGCGCGTGAATAATCGTGCCGCCGCGAGCGCGTCACTCCCACGCCCGGTTGCGGATTGGGCCCGGAGTGCAGACCGCTAATGTAAATTTTCATATTCCATCAGCAGTCGACTTAAAACGATTGCCAACTGCGTGTCGCATTGACTGTCGCAGTCAAATCGCTGCCGACTGGAATGCAGGTTGTGCCTATTTTAAAAAATCGACGTAGCGCCAAAGCACTCGTTCGCGCGCCAACCTCATCTTGCTCCGGTTTGCACACGCAAGAAATGCAATTGCCGCGCCGCCCGACGCCTTGTCGCCGAGGTCGGACTTGTCGCTTGAAAAAGTTTGAACGACGCGCATCCACGCAATGTCAGAGATGCGAAATATTTAACCTTGTTAACTACTTGGTCGGATGCTAACTAGTTTGGTTCACGAGGCCCTGACACCCCCCGGCTGCCGCGGCTCGTCGATTAAACCCCCCACCACAGTGCATGAAAAGCTATATGGCTGCTGAAGATAGCGATACCGGAATTAAGATTTACCTGCGCGAGATCGGGCAGATCCCGCTCTTAACCCCGCAACAGGAGATCGAGCTCGCCGCCAAGATCAAGAAAGGCGATCGCGAGGCGCGCGCGCTCATGATCCGTTCAAACTTGCGCTTAGTTGTCAAGATTGCGCATGACTACGCCAATCTCGGGCTGCCGCTGCTGGATTTGATTTCCGAAGGCAACATCGGCCTGATGAAAGCGGTCGAGCGCTTCGACCCGGCCAAAGGCGGCAAGCTCAGCACTTACGCAGCCTGGTGGATCAAACAATCGATCAAGCGGGCGCTGGCGAACCAGTCGAAGACGATTCGTCTGCCGGTGCATCTCGTGGACAAAATCTCGAAGATGCGACGGGTCTCCCTGCAGATGAGCGAAGAGCTCGGGCGGGAACCGACTGACGATGAGCTCGGCGAGGAGATCGGTATTGCTGCCGGCAAAGTTTCTCAGTTGAAAACCGTGTCGATCCGGCCAGCATCGCTCGACGCACCGATCAGCGACGATGATTCGACCGAATTTGGTGAGATTGTCGGCGATGAAGAGGCACAGACGCCGTTCGAATTATTGCGCGATAAAAATCTCCGCAATGAAGTCGGCGGTTTGCTCGATGTGCTCGACGATCGCGAGAAGAAAATCATTTTCCAGCGCTTCGGGCTCGATGGCGGCAAACCGAAGACACTCGAGGAAGTCGGTAAAAAATTCGGCGTGACCCGCGAGCGCATTCGCCAGTTGCAAAACATCGCGCTATCGAAACTGCGTCGCGCGCTGAGTAAGAAAGAAAAGCCAGTCGACGTCGAGCTGCCGGTCGAAGCGTAATGTGTAGCCACGGGCCCTGCGGGCCGTCGATTCAACGGCTCATAGAGCCGTGGCTACAATTACTTCGCCGTGCGCAATTGCACCGCATCAGCAAACGACGCTCCGGCAGGCACGTCGCTGATGATGATCAACTGATCGCCAGCCGTAGTAAGTTTGTTTTCCCGCAGATATTTCTCCGCTGCTTCGATCGTCGCATTCGGATCTGCTGCGAAATTCAGCAACACGGGCGAGATGCCCCAGAACATCGACAATCGCCGCTGCACTTGCTCGTTAGGTGTGAAAGCGAAGATCGGCGCGCGTGCTGGGCGTAAGTTCGAGACGTTGCGGGCCATTGTTCCCCGCCGCGTGAAGACAATGATTTTCGCGCGGTACAACGAATTCGCCAGGACAACCGCCGAAGCGACCATTTTTTGCCGGAGATCCTCCAGCACGGCGAACTGCGCGTAGCCGGCATCGCCGCTGCGCTCAATTCGCCGCGCAACGCGATCCAATACCTCTACGCAATCGGCCGGGTAGCGGCCAATGCTCGTTTCACCGCTCAACATCAACGCGTCGGCCTGCTCGAACACTGCGTTGGCCACGTCGGTAATCTCAGCGCGCGTCGGCAATGGATTCGTGATCATTGATTCGAGGAGCTGGGTCGCGACAATCACCGGTTTGCCCAAGCGGATGCAGTCCTTCACAATCCGGCGCTGGATTACCGGTAGCTCTTCCATTGGGCATTCAATGCCCAGATCGCCGCGGGCCACCATGATCGCATCGGCGCTTTCGATCATCTTGTCCAAAGCGCGCACCGCGAGTTGGTCTTCAATCTTGGCGACGACAAGCGCTTTGCTCTTATTCTTCGCCAGCAGCTTGCGCAGTTGCTCAATGTCGCTCTTCTCGCGAACAAAGCTCAGTGCCACAAAGTCGACTCCGAGTTCCGCGCCGAGCGCAACATCGACAATGTCTTTTTTCGTGAGCGGCGGCAGGTTGACGTAAACACCGGGCAAGTTGATATGGCGCCGCGAGCCGAGCGTCGCGCGCGTGAGAACTCTGCAGCGCACCCGGTTCCTTTTCGTCTCGAGCACGAGCAGCTTGATCATGCCGTTGTCTACCAGCACCGTCTGGCCCGGCGCGACATCTCTCGCGAAATCACGGTAGTTCACCTCGACCGAGTAGCGTTCCTTCGGTTTCGCGTCGCGGGTAGTGAATTCGAGAACGTCCCGCGGCTTCAGTTCGAGATTGGCTTTCACGTCGCCGGTGCGGATGGCGGGACCTTGCGTGTCGAGCAAAAGCGCGATGGTGCGGCCAGCTTTGCGCGCTAGCGTTTGCACGCGCGGGACGATTTCACGCACCCAATCGTGCGTCGCATGACTCATGTTCAGCCGAAACACGTCCGCCCCCTGGTCGATCAACCGGCGCAACACCTCAGCACGCGTGCTGGCCGGGCCAAGCGTGCAAATGATCTTCGTCCTTCGCATGGTGGATCGGCTTCTCCGAAGGCGATGTTAGAATTTGAGCGGCTTCGCCGCCATTATTAACATCGCGCTCGGAGATCGCGATCCACCTCTGCGTCAGCGCGCGATTGCCTCAGGAAAGTTTCTGCTCGTATGAGCTTTCCACCCGCGCCGCCACGTCCTTATAGCCGTAGTCGGACTCGTAAATCTGCTTCATGCATTCGAGCGATTTGTCGCGCTCGCCCATCCGCTCGTAGACCAGACCCAAGTTGTACACGATCTCCTTCTTTGTTGCGTCCATGGTGAAGATTTCCTTCGCCGCATCCGCCAATTGGCGCGCCGCCAGATCGAGCATGCCAAGCTCGGCATAGGAGCGGCCGAGCAAGTTCATTGCTTTCAGCCGGGAATTTGGGTTTTGCCGCGCGCGTTGTAACTCGGGAACCGCCTCGCGATAGCAACCGGCGTTGACCAGGTGCTCGCCCAACTCAAAGCGCAGTTGCAGATCAGTTGGGTTCCGCTCCACCCGCTTCCGCGCGTCACCGATGAGAAGTTCGGCGCGCTGCTGCTTTAGATGGCGCAGTTCTTCGGAGCAGTTTGCACCGAGCTCATTTTCGCCAACCGCCATTAAGAGAGATTCCTCCTGCTGCACAATCTGGCGATCGAGCTGTTTGATCTTCAGATCGGAAAGTTTGCGCACCAGTCCCGCGTCGCTCCCTTTCGTCAGGTCAGCTGCGTACTGATACCAAGTAATGGCCGACTCGAGATCGTTCTTTTGCTCATGCAGGACGCCGAGCCGCCGCGCAAGATCGACATTTTCCGGGTGCGCTTGATGGGTGCCGTAAGTGTCGGCAATCTGCTGGTCAAGCGATTCGTTGCTCAACTTCATCCGGCTCTGCTGCTCAAGCGAAACAGCTAGGTCCTTGTCCTTGATCAAGTCGCGATAGCTGGCCGCTTGCGTCCAACCGCCGCTCGCCATTGATGCCCGGGCGGATGCATCCTTGCCCAGCCGCAGCGCTTCCGCATCGAGTGGGTCGATTTCAGTGATCCGGTTGTAAACCTCGACTTCTTCTTCGCTCTGGCTAAGCGCGTGGTACAAGCGCCCGAGTTCATGCAGCACTTTCAGATCGCGCGGGTTCTCCTCCAGTAACGTGCGCAGCGCGAAGATGCCAATCTCCGGCCAACCTGCGCTGACCGCCGCTTCCTTTAGTAACAGGTTCGCCTGACGATGATATGGCTGTTCCTCCAGCACCTTCTCGATCATCTCCACCGCCCGCTTCGGGTCTTTCCTGACCTCGCGCTGCGCTTTCATTACGGCAATCGGCGCAGTCGAGATGTTGAACACGCTTTTTTTTGCCGCCCTGGTTTTCGCCACCTCGGCACGGCGTAACAACCTTCGGCCGGTGAGAAACTCCGGCTCCTGTTTCAGAATGCCCTGCAGCAACGAAATAGCATAGCCGAAGTTGCGTAATTCAATTGCCGCCACTGCTTTGAGCCAATGGGCGCGCTGTGTTTCGCTCAGCTCGCTCTCCGTCTTAACTGCCATTTCGCAGTTACAATATACTTCGTTCGTTAACCCGCGTCAGCCGAATTTCTAGAAGCGACAAAGAGCTAGGCATGGACAGATTAAGCTAGCTTGCTCCTCTGTTTCGGTGACCAAGTTCGCTCTGAACGTCTGTCTTGAACCTGATCATTTCCCGAAGGTAGCATCTGAACAGGCGCCCAATTTTTCGGGACAAATAACCTAACCGGGCCGCACTTTGCGTCTGGGTCCTTGCGCGGCGTCGCCTCGCCCCGCGCACCGTGCTCGTTAGGCATCTGGGCACGCCTGGTCTGCTCGACACAGGCAAGAGATTATGCGTTGGCTCGCCGAGAATTTGGCGCTTCGATATGCACTGGCGCAACGTGATCCCCACGGCGCTCCAGCCTGGCTGCCGCGGATCCCACAGATTCGCGGCCGCCAGCTAAAGCAGATCCAACTGCGGCTTGTTTGGCTCCGTCCGAGTAGACGTCGATCTTTTTCGCCGCGGTTTAGGCTGTGCGGTCGCGCCGTTGGGATTTTCCAGATGAGCAAGAATGTCTTTGGCCCGATCGAGAATTTCTTTTGGCAACCCGGCTAGGCGCGCGACCTGGATGCCGTAGCTTTTGTCCGCGCCGCCGGGGACGATCTTGCGCAGGAAAATGATCTGGTCGTTCCATTCACGCACGGCGACGTTGAAATTCGCTGCGCCAGTGCGCTCGGCCGCGAGCTTAGTCAGCTCATGATAATGTGTGGCGAAGAGCGTGCGCGCTTTGATCTTGTCGTGGAGAAACTCGGCCACGCTCCACGCGATCGACAGCCCGTCGAAAGTCGAAGTTCCGCGCCCGATCTCGTCCAAGATGACAAGGCTGCGCGCCGTCGCGTTGTTGACGATATTCGCGGTCTCGTTCATTTCGATCATGAACGTCGATTGACCGCGGGCGAGATCGTCGTTCGCCCCGACGCGCGTGAAAATCCGATCGACCAAACCGACCTCCGCGCTCGCCGCGGGCACGAAGCTGCCGATCTGCGCCATTAACGTGATGAGAGCGACCTGGCGGATGTAAGTCGATTTGCCAGCCATGTTCGGGCCGGTGACGATCAGCATGCGAATCTTCTCGTCGAGCTCGGTGTCGTTAGGCACAAATTTCTCCTCGACGAGGTTCTGGTCGAGCACGGGATGCCGACCGTCTTTGATGCAAAGCCGGAGCGAATCGTTTAGCACTGGCCGACAATAATTAAACAGACGCGCTGTTTCCGCGAATGAGCAGATAACATCGACAATGGCAATTGCGTCGGCGGTTTGCTGGATGGCGCCGAGTTCGCGCAGCGCTTCCTCGCGCAGTTTCTGGAACAATTCGTATTCCAAATTCCGTGCTCGCTCATCCGCGCCGAGGATCTTCGCCTCCATCTCCTTCAACTCCGGCGTGACGAATCGCTCGCCGCCGACCGTCGTCTGCTTGCGCGTGTAATGCGGTGGCACGCTTCCGAGGTTCGCTTTCGTCACCTCGATGAAATAACCGAACACCGAGTTGTAGCGGACCTTGAGCGATTTGATCCCGCTCGCCGCGATCTCGCGCTCCTGTAACTGGCTGATCCAGTCTTTGCCTTCACGCGACGCGCGGCGCAACTCGTCAAGATCGACATCGTATCTGTCGCGAAAAATCCCGCCTTCCTTCAATTGAAACGGCGGCTCATCCACCAGGGCGCGCGCCAGCTTCTCGGCTAACTCCGGCATCTCCTCAATCTCATTCTGCAAATGCTGCGCGAGCGAGGTGACTTCATCCGTTTCCCTAGCGCGATTGGTTCCGAATGCGGCGCGGTCGAGCAAGGCTTGCACGTGTCGTTTCAACTGCGGGATTTGCTGCAGGGATGTTTTCAGCGCGAGGAGATCGCGCGCGTTCCCCGAGGCCTGGCTCAATCGACCAACCGCCCGCTCGATGTCGCGGATCGCTTTCAATTGCGCGCGAAGCGCCGCGAGCACGTCCGGCTCGCGCAAAAGATCGGCAATCATCCGTTGCCGCCATTCGAGCTCCTTCAGGTTGCGCAGCGGCTGGAGAATCCAGGAGCGCAGTTTGCGTCCGCCCATTGGTGTGACGGTGCGGTCCAGCACCGCTAGCAAACTGACATCGCGCGCGCTGCGCGATTCGACCAGCTCGAGATTCGTCTGCGTCGCCGCGTCGATGATCACGTGCTCGCTCGCAGCGTCGCATTTCAGCGAGCTAAGATGATCAATCTTTCGCCGCAGTTGATGTTTGAGGTAATGCACGAGCGCACCTGCCGCGGCGACGGCGGCAGACATCTGCGTGCAGCCGAAGCCATCCAGCGATTTCACTTTGAAATGCTCGCAAAGCGTGAAGCTCGCGTGCTCCGGCAGGAACGCATAGCTGTCGTAGGAAATGGCGCGACCGAACCCGGCGAGCTGTTCCTTCTGTTCCTCCGGGATCAGCAGTTCCGTCGGTGCGACGCGCGCCAGCTCGTCCAAGAGTGATTGCCGATCTGGCAGTTGCGCGAGACGAAATTCACCGGTCGTTAGGTCAGCGTAGGCGAACCCGTACACGCGATTGTCGATGTAAACGGCGCCGAGATAATTTGCGCGCTTCGATTCGAGCAGATCAAGATCGCTCACCGTGCCGGCGCTGATGATTTGCGTAATGTCGCGATCAACGATCCGGCCGGATTGTGGCTCGCTCGTTTGATCGCAAATCGCCACGCGCTTGCCCGCCTTAATCAGTTTCGCGATATAACTCTGCGCCGCGTGATACGGCACCCCGCACATCGGCACACTGTTCCGCTTCGTCAGGGCGACGTTCAGCAGCGCCGACGCTTCCTTCGCATCCTCGAAAAACAGCTCGTAAAAATCGCCGAGCCGAAAAAGCAGAAGCGTGTCCGCCGGAATACTCCCCCGCAGCCGCCGGTACTGCTGCATCATCGGGGTGAGCGCGTCCTGCATTGCGCAATTATGATGCTAAATCCTGCAGCGAACGAAAAGAATGTTTGAGTGCAGCAATCGGGGAAAACCGAATTGTAGGGCAACCGCTCCGGTTGCCGGTCTTTCGTATCAGCAGGCGAAGCGCCTGCCTGACAATTAAATCAGATGAGCATTGGGCGTTGGATGTTTGGCGTTGAGCGTTGGACGTTTTCTTCTTTTTCTCGTCACCCACGCGCCGTCTTAATCCCGAGGCGGATGATCCGCTCGATCAATTGCGGATAAGCTAGGCCGGCGTTGCCCGCCGAAAGCGCGAAGTCTTCATCCGCCGCGAGATGCGGGTTTGGGTTAGCTTCGATGAAGTAGATTTTGTTGTCCGGGGCAAGCCGCAGATCGATGCGGGCGTAGCCGTCGATGGTGAGCAGGCGATAGATGCGTTTGCAGGTGTCCGCGATCTCGCGCGCGAGCGCCGGCTCAAGGTCGTCCGCGAAGTGATTCTCTAAGCCCCAACGTTTGCGATATTCCTCGTTCCACTTGGCTTTGTAGGTGGCGATCTTCGGCTCGTTCGGCGGCACTTCGCGAAAGACCAGCTCGCGGATTGGAAACACCTGCAACCGCGTGTTGCCGATGATGCTGACGTAAAGCTCCCGGCCTTCAATATATTCCTCGGCAATCGCATCGCTGTTGTGCTTCTCGTGCACAAACGCGACCCGCTCGCGGAATTGCTCCTCGTTTTGGACGAACGATGCCTGCGAAATTCCGTAGGAGGCCTCGTCCTTCACGGGCTTCACCAAAATCGGGAACTTGAGTTGCTTAGGCCGCACGTTGCGCTGCCCGCGCGGGATGACGAGAAAGTTCGGCACGCCAATCCCGTGGTAGCCGACAATTTTCTTCGAGATCCCTTTGTCTTTGCACAACGTGAGTCCGGTCGCGCCGCAACCAGTAAACGGCACGTCTTGCAATTCTAAAAGCGAAACGATGTTTTGGTCGAAGCCCGGGTTATTTTTGAATTGTTCGACCAGATTGAAAAGCAGATCGGCTGGGAACGTCTCCAGTTTCTGCCGGACAAGGTCGACATCGTCGAAGATGGCGAGCTGCTCGGCCGTGTAACCACGCTCGCCAAGCGCAGCGATGACGTTCGCCTCTGTCTTCCAATCCTCCGTCTTCATTTCCTGGCTGAGGTCTTCGTCGATCTTGGTCGGCCGAACGCCGTCGCAGAGCACCAGGACCTTGAGCTTCCTTTTCATGCTCCCTATTTCGTGCGTTTGAATTTCCCGGTGAAGAGGTAGTTCATCACCAAGGTCGTGATGTAAGAGGCGACGCGAAAATCCTGCTGCGGATCATCATTGTGTGCGTGCAGCCCCAGCTCATCGCTGCGATCGATCAGTCGGCTAAGCAGTTTGTTCACCCGGTACTTTTTCTCATTCGTCCACTGACACACCGAATTCATCAAGCGTCGGCGCCGCTGACGCAGGTACGAGCTGGCTTTGATGCCCTGCGGCGCGGGAAATAACTGCCGAAGATCGACATCGTAAAAACCGGGATAGATATCTTCGTACAGCTTTCGTTTCCGCGCGTAATAGGTTTTGAGCTTGACGTTCAGGCAATTGTAATCGGCTACGCGATACTTCGGCGCGTGCACGGGCGGTTTGCCGGCCAAGGAATGCATGAGCCCATCGACATACTCCAGTTTTCTCCGCGCCGGCCAGCCAGTATAACGCTCGCGCCAATCGAGTCCCGGCGTCAGCCACACGGCAAACGTCTCGGCGAAATCCTCGTCCGGATGCGCCTGCGCGTACCAATCCTCCAAATGCACGACGTAACTCCGGCTGAACGGCCGTGGCCGGTAAGTGGTCGGCGTGCTTTCGCCGGAGGTGTGGCCGAAACAGTTCTGCCATTTTTTCTTCCGCTGTAGTTGATAGGCGTAGCTGTAAGCGTGCCCCGCTTCGTGGCGCATTAGTCGCATGAACCACTCGGGCGTTTCACCCTCCACCTCGAGCATCATCGTGCGCTCCAACGCGCGTAGCCGCTCGTGCACGAGGAAAAAGGGAACGAAGATCGCCGGAATACCGATCGGCACGAACCATTCATCTCCGATGTGGCTTGGCGGATGAAAGGCCAGTCCCTTGGCTGAGAGGTCGTCGTAAAGCTGCTTTATCAGCGGCTCAAGTGCGGTGCCCTCCAGCCGCAAACCGAGCGTCGAAATTCGTCGCTCGAGAAGTTCTTCGTCGCTCAGTGCCGCCCAATCGGCAACGTCCATCTCGCGCACGGTACTAGTCCAACCCGACGCCGCAAATGACGTGGAAGCCTCTGCACCGATAGAAGGACCGATTAAAATATTCGTAATCACTTCTCTCGTTGGGAGAGGGACTTATGACTGGAGTCGCGTCGGATTGCTGGACAGGTACGTAAAGCGCTGTAAATACGTAGAGATGAAAATGATCAATGCGCCAATTGGCGCCGCCCGCCGAAGCGGGCAGGCCGGATAAAGGCGCGTTTAGATCTCGCCAAGTTGGAGCCCGCAATTCGCGGCACCCCAGTGGTCGAATCTCACCACGCGCGGGTTTTTGCGCCGGTCACCTCGAACCGTAATCGGGAATCACATTTAACAATTTAGAATTATGAAACCAACACCTCAAATTAGTGACACTCAGAATGCTTCGCGGAGTTTTCCGTTAAGCGATTATAACTTTCAACCGACGATAGAAGCGAAGTCGGTCGCATCCTCTGCTCCGCGAGCAACGAAAGCGCCCGCGTTTCACGAACTAAGCCGCGAAATTTTTGCCGTGAAGACGACCCGCGATTACATCGCGGAGCTTTTGGTGTTCGCTGCGATCATCGGCCTTGTTGCCTGGCCAGTCATCGCGGCATTACACGCAATCACGCGTCTGGTGAGAAATTACTGATTCTGCATCTGGGGAGCGCACGCGCCCCGCATGCCGAGTTCGCCGCCTCGCCCAAAGAATCCTCTACACAAAAGTTCGCGATCGCCCACACGCGAGGCACGTGTGCTCCAAGACATTTGCTGCCGAGATGGGCGCCGTTACAGCTTCGCCCGTAGCTCCTATTTGGCCGGAATTCCGGCTTCAACGAGACGTTGCATGAGTTTTTCGAGCATCGCGCGATCGCGATACCATTCCTGAGCACGCACGTACTCGATGGTGAGGTCGGGCTGCGCGGCGAGTGCGGCGCGCGCGAGCTTTCACGCCTGCTCGATTCCGCCGAGGGCCCCGCGCGCCGCGACTCGCGGGACGATATCACGGACGAAATTACTGTCACGCCTTCGCGCGTATCGCAGAAACCTGACTGGCGACAGACAAAAATTTATCGGGCCGGCGTCTGTTACTTGAATCTAACTGTGCTGGTTAGCGCTTCTCACTACTGCTGCTCAGATGACTCGTTTTGTTTTGCTACCCGACCGGTCCTAACTCTGCATGAGCCCGCTCCGACAAAATAGCGACGACCCGAAAGTACTGAGGCCGAGCGGTTTTGAGCCGAGCCTTTCGGCGATGGACGTTCCGCGCACCGGTGTCGCGGCACAAAAACGAAAACGTCGCGTCATCATGATTGCCGCAAGTGCGCTCGCTCTGGTCACGGCCACCTTTGCATTATCGCGGTTGAAAACCGCGGTCCCGAGCGTCGAGCGCTCGGCGGTTTGGATCGACACAGTCAAACGCGGGTCGATGCTGCGACAGGTGCGCGGTCTCGGCGCGCTCGTGCCGGAAGAGATGCGCTGGATTCCCGCGAATACCGAAGGCCGTGTCGAAAAAATACTCGTGTGGCCTGGAACAACTGTTGAACCCGACACGGTC
>DASTDG010000067.1:0-2619 GCA_035710475.1 Chthoniobacterales bacterium
CTGACGGCGCTTTGGCTGCGGCGTGTTAGACCGCGAGTTGTGCTCGTGTCCTTCGATAATCATCCCGACTGGGACATTCGCCCGCCGAAATGGTGCTGCGGCGGTTGGGTAAACCGCGCGCTCGAACTGCCGCACGTCGAGAGTGCCAGCGTGTGGGGATGCGGGAACTTCGAGTGCTGGTGGCCGGCTAACCTGTTTCGCAACCGCCGCGCCGAACGTTCGGGCAAGCTGGAGGTGCACCCTTGGGCGGACGACCGGCCGGTGAAAGATCGACAGCGTCGCGGCGCGATTCTGCGTGAGAACTGGCGCGAGCATTTCGAGAATTTCGTGCTCGGCATCGCGGGCGCGACTGTTTACGTGACGATCGATTTGGATTGCCTGAGCGCGGACGAGGCGGTCACAAATTGGGAGAATGGCCGCTTCACAATTGTCGATCTTACGTGGGCGCTGGCGCAGCTGCGCCGATCGACCCGCATCATTGCCGGGGACATCTGCGGCGCGTTTTCCAAGCCGGCGTATGCGCGTCCCAAGCAGCGGTTCGCGTCCGAATGGGACCATCCGAAGCTAGTCGAGCCAACCGCCACGCAGATACGCAAAACCAATTTTGCCGCGCTTGAGCGGTTATGGCCGGCTTTGACAACCGCAAGTCGACCAGGAGGCCTTTAGCTCATAGAAACGAGCATTACTCCCGCGGTAATCAAGAGCACTCCGCAGGTCAGTCGCCAGGTGAGCTTTTCCTTCAGCACCGCCGCCGCCAACAACGTGATGATGACGATGCTGAGCCCCTGGAACGGGTAAAGATAGCTGAGGTCGAAGCGTTGCAGCAAACCGAGATTTAGAAAGAAGGAAATTGTCATCGAAACGATCCCGACGCCGAGAACGGACATACTCCTGCGATTGCGAAACCCGGTCGCGTTCAGTAGTTCCATCGCTCGTTTAAAAAGCAGTTGACCGGCGACGAAAGTGCTTAGCCAAACAACGATGAGAATCGATGACCACAGAGTCACAGCCGCTCCTCCAGCCGCGCAGCCGGCTTCGCCACGATTGCCAGTCCGAGAACAACCAAGGCAATACCACACCATCGGCGCGGCGAGATCGTCTCTTCCAGAATGATCCAGCAGCTGATCGGCACTAAAGCATCGACGACGCGCGACAAAGGAAAGGCAATGGAGAGGGGGATGTATTTCAAGACATAGAGCCAGATCACCAGGTCGAGCATGATTAAAGCGATCGCGAGCCAGGTCAGGGGCGAAGCCAGTCCAGTGATGCCAGTCCATGACCAGCTCTTTGATGCGTCAGCGGTAGCGTTAGCACCGGCTTTGAGTAGCAATTCATACGCAAGCACGCCCAAGACATTGAGCCCGAGCTGAAACCACGGGTTGAACACGCCACGCGGTCGCTCATGCATGATCGCGATGTTGCACGATATCGTCCCGGGGAATCAAAGCTGATCAGCGTTTGGAAAGCGCCGCAGCACTTGATCGTGTCGGGTCGGCCCGAGAAACTTCACAATCTGGCCGAAGATCGGGTTGATGAGTGGTGAAGTGTGTCGCGCGTAGAGATCGAGCGGCACCAGTTCGCAGTGCAGGTGCAACTTCGGCTCGTAGTTTAAAGGAGTGCTGTAGTAATATTTGATTCTCTGCTGGATCGCCCACGCGAGCACATCGCGCAGGGTATAGAAGTAGAGCGAAAGCTTGAACGCGACGGCGTAATCCATGCCGAGGCACTCATCGTAAATTGTGTCGCCGCAGAGCAGCGTCAGGCTAAACGCGATGATTTTGCCCTGCTGCCGCCAAATGAAAAACCGCGCCCGGTCGGGCATGTCCCGGCTGATGCGGCGAAAATAATCTTTCGTTAGCGTCTCGAATTTCATGGGCGAGCGGTTATGCACTGCCAGATAGAGGGGGTAAACCTCGTCAATATGCGGCGTGATATCGCTGACCACCTCCATGTCGATCTTCGGAGCACGATCTGCCTTGCGAAACTTGCGCCGTAGATCTTTGCGGGTCGCTTTGCTCAGGGTGGCGAAGAAATCATCGAAGCTGTTGTGGTTCAATGAAAGTCGCGTCAGCGGCATACTCGGTACGCGCGCGAAGCCGCTGGTTCTCAGTTTGCGCAGTGCTTCGCGATAAGCAGATGGGAAATCCTTCAGCACGATGAGCGAAGCTTTCCTGGCTTGCGCGATCTCCGGCAGTACGTCGCGCAAAGTCTCGGCGACCCAAGTGTCATCAGCCGTAGCCAGGGTGCCGAGATGGCCTTCGCCCGCAGCGCAGCCGACCATCAACGTGCGCATGGTGAGGAAGCGCGGGAAAAATTTTCGCACAAGATCGACAAACGAACGCAGCGGACCCGGAATGCCTTCGACCAAATTTTGGGTTACAAAGAAGAACGGTTGGATCGCCCGAATCGATCCAGAACGCTCTTTTAAGAGGAGAAAGTGATGCTCGAACCCGGTTAGCGTGTCGGCGACAATCTCATAGTAACGATGATGCTTACATCGGTCGCGGAACGCCTGTTGCCATTCCGGCAGATTCCCAAGGTCGCTGCGCGACACGACTTCAGCGACGCCATTCGGCGTTTCCGGGGTCGTCTCCACGCCGTTCGTTAGGCGCGCCCCTC
>DASTDG010000068.1:0-2552 GCA_035710475.1 Chthoniobacterales bacterium
CGGCAAGATCGACATCGATCCATATCGATTACGCGGCGGAGTTGAATGAGCAGCAGCTCGCGGCCGTGACGGCATCACCGGGGCCGCTGCTCATCATTGCCGGCGCGGGCTCAGGTAAGACGCGAACGGTGACATATCGGGTGGCGTATTTGCTCGAGAACGGGATCGATCCGCGCCACATTTTGCTGCTCACGTTCACGAACAAGGCCGCGCGGCAGATGCTTGATCGCGTGGCGAATCTGTTGCCGATCGATGCGAGCGGGATTTGGGGCGGCACCTTTCATTCGATCGGCAATCGCATGCTGCGTCGGCATGGCAGCGCGCTCGGTTATTCCAGCGGGTTCACCATCATGGATCGCGAAGACCAGAAAGACTTGATCAATACCGTCGTCGCGAGCGCGGGGATCGACCCAAAGGAGATCCGGTTCCCGAAAGGCGACGTGCTGGCGGAGATTTTCAGTTTCGTCGTCAACACGGAGACGCCGCTCGAGCAATTGCTCGCGGAAAAGTTCCCCTACTTCCTGCCGTTACTCGACAAGATCCAGGACGTGCACGCGCGTTACGAGAAAAAGAAGAAGGCGACGAACTCGCTCGATTTCGATGACCTGCTGGAAAAGACATTGTCGATGCTGCAACAGCACGACCGGGTCGCCGCGTTTTATCGGCGGCAATTTCAATTCATCCTGGTCGACGAGTATCAGGACACGAACAAGATCCAGGCCGACTTGATCGATCTGCTGGCGCGCGAGCATCGCAATGTCATGGTCGTCGGCGATGACGCGCAGTCGATCTACTCCTGGCGCGGCGCCAATTTCCAAAACATTCTTCAGTTCCCGAAACGCTACCCGGACGCGCAGGTGTTCAAGATCGAGATGAACTACCGCAGTGTGCCGGAGATTCTGGAAGTGGCGAACGCCGCCATCGCGACCAATGTAGATCAGTTTCACAAAAACCTTCAGGCAACGCGCGAGTCGTTAGGCGTGAAGCCGGCGCTGGTCGCGCTGAACGACGGCAGCGAACAAGCGCAATTCGTTGCGCAACGCATCCTCGAGCTGCGCGATGAAGATGTCGATCTTAACCAAATCGCGGTGCTTTACCGGGCGCATTATCACGCGCTGGAGTTACAACTTGAGCTGTCGCGCCGCGGCATCCCCTATCAAATCACCAGCGGCATCCGGTTTTTCGAGCAGGCGCACATCAAAGACGTCGTCTCGTTTATCCGGTTCGTGGCCAATCCGCGCGATGAAGTCGCGTTCAAGCGCATGGTCAAGCTGCTCCCCGGCATTGGCAACCGCAGTGCGGAGAATCTGTGGAGCGCTTGGGAGAAATCGCTCGCCGCGGCGGGCGAAATCACCTCATGGAGCGAGCGGCTTCTCGCGATGACCGTGAGCGCGAAGTCAAAAAAGCACTGGACGCAGCTCGCACATACCCTCGACGAAATCGCGCCCGGCGGTCAGCCCAATCCGCCGTCGGAAATGATCACGTCAGTGGTCGAGGCGATTTACGATGATTATGCGAAGGTGAACTTCACCAATTACGAGCTGCGCCGCGAGGATCTGGACCAATTGGCCGTCTTTGCCCGACAATTCGCCGACGTCCAAGAATTTCTCGCGCAGCTTGCGCTGATCAGCAACGTCGATGCGGAAGCGGCGCCGGCCCAGCCCGCCGACAAAGAGGCGGTGAATCTCTCGACCGTCCATCAGGCCAAAGGCTTGGAGTTTCACACCGTGTTTGTGATCTGGCTGACCGACGGCATGTTTCCAAGCGGCCGATCCCTCGACACGCGCGAATCGCTCGAAGAAGAACGGCGTTTATTCTACGTCGCGATCACCCGAGCCAAGGACGAGCTGTACCTGACTTATCCGCAGATGCGCCTGAGCGGCGGTTACGGCGATATTTTTCAGAGGCCATCGCGTTTCCTGAAAGAAATCCCGAATAATCTCGTCGAAGACTGGCAGGTGCAGAGGAGCTGAGTCTGGGCCACGGACTAACACGGATGAAACACGGATAAGCAGATGCTGGAGGTCGAAGATTCAAGATCCGGCAAGCTGCTTCACGGTCAAACGACACAGAAAATCATCGGAGCGGCTTTCGAGGTTCACGATCAACTCGGCTACGGATTTCTTGAGCACGTTTATCAGCGCGCACTCCAGGTAGAGTTGCTCCGGCTCGGTGCCACTGCCGAACTGGAGAAACGAATTCAGGTCCAATACAAAGGTGTTGTGGTGGGTGATTACGATGTCGATCTTGTCGTGGACGGCTGCGTCGCGGTCGAAATCAAGGTCGCACCGCAATACGACAAACGCGACGAAGCGCAGTTACTGAACGAGCTGAAGGCCACCGGACTGAAAGTTGGGATGCTCGTGAACTTTGGGCGAGCCAAGGTGGAGCACAAGCGGCTCGTCTTCTGAATCCGTGTTTCATCCGTGTTCATCTGTGGCTGAAGGGAATTGATGCACCTTTCACCGGAGAAGAAGATCGCGGGAATTCTTGCGCCGCTGTTTGGGTTGCGCGGGGAGAACGATCTCGGCATTGGCGATGTCGCGGTGTTG
>DASTDG010000069.1:0-2402 GCA_035710475.1 Chthoniobacterales bacterium
GGCCGAGCAGGTCAGGTCCCGTTTGCCGGCAAGGAACTCGAAGTAAATCGGCGTACCGAAAAACGTGTAGCGATTCATCCACTCGTCGATTTTTTGGAACTTCTGCACGGTCATGTCGCGGGTGAGAAAGAAATTTTCCGGGCGCAAGCTCAGCCGCTTAATCATGTCTTTCTTGGCGGCGTCGTAATCGTAACCGGGTGTGATGGTGTGGCCGTCGACGCCGAGATCGGCCAGGTAGTCGAACATCTGCTCGATCTCCCGCATATCGGCCTCTTTGTAGACGGTGGTGTTCGTTGCGACCTGGTAGCCAAGCAGTTTCGCCATTTTGATGGCGAGAATGCATTCCTTGAACACACCCTCGCGCTCAACGATCAGGTCATGCGTCCGCTCGACCCCGTCGAGGTGCACGTTCCAATACATCCATTTGTTCGGAGCGATCGTCGGCTTGGCCGGATCTTTCGGGCCTTTGCGAATTTCGGCGGCGTCTTTGTCGGAGAGCAATCCGTTCGACATTAAGCTGTCGATCTTGTCTTCTATGTCTTTCTGCTTTGCGGTATTCGCTTTGCGGTATTCGGCCGCCATCCATTCGCGCATTTTTTTGCGCATGAACATGGCATTGGTGCAGATATAGACGATGCGCTTTTGCGCGAGTAACCCGCTCACCAGTACCTCGATGTGCGGGTAAATGAGTGGTTCGCCGCCGCAGATCGAGACCATCGGCGCGTTGCATTCCTCCGCCGCGGAGAGGCAATCCTCCAGGCTCATCATGTCCTTGAGCGAAGTTGAGTATTCCCGGATCCGCCCGCAGCCGGTGCAGGTGAGATTGCACGTGTGCAGCGGCTCGAGCTGGAGCACCGTGGCGAACTTCTTTGTCCCACGAAGCTTCTGCGCGATCAGGTAAGCCGCGATCTTTGTCGTTAGGGCGAGGGGAAATCTCATAAAAGCGTCGACGGTATCAACGCTGCCAATTGTGTCAACCGCTGGCTGATTTGATCAAGTAAGCTAAAACCATGGCCGAAGCTAGCAAATGATGCGGCCTGCGGCTCGGCGCGTCAGCCGAAGAAATGCCGCGCGTTGTACGCAGCGTCAACAGCGGCCAAAGCAATGAGACTGCCCGCAAAAAGCTCCGCCAGCGCAAATTGGCGTCCGCCGATTGCATAACTCTGGCCGTGACAGAGGCGCAGCAAAAACACTGTTCCGGCGAAGATAAACGGCAGGAAGAGCGAGAGAATGAATCTGCTGTCCGTGATGATCGCGCCGTACCAGGCATACAAAAGCACGTAAACCACCATGAAAAGGATGCAGAAACTCGCGGCGAACGCCCGCTGCTTAACAAATGCAATCGTCGATTCACCTCGACGCAGCGCAAACGCGCCGGCCACGGCAAAGAGAAGCACGAACTTGTAGTAACCAGTCGGCTTTGCGCTCCTCTTCAGCATGCTGGCGAGACCGTTACCGAGCCGGTGTACGATCTGGCCGAGCGAATGTTCGCGCCAATATTTCGCAGCCGACGGGAGTTCGTTCGGCGCAAGCTCCCGGCGTCGCTTGGGATCATTGTAAATTTCTGTGAACGCGACAGCTTCCGGCCACGAATCGCACCACATGTAAAAGGTCGAGTTCACGTTGAAGAAGTAATGGCCGTAAAGACGCTTGTTCGTCTGAATGTATGGAAAAACCACCACCAGAAAACTCGCGAGGACGAGCAAGAGCAGGCCAAAGTCGCGCGCGACGACGCGCCTGCCATTGTCGTGTCGGAATCGCGAAATGATTTGAACAAGAAACACGCCGACCCAAAGCGGCAGCGTCGGAAGCATTGAAGCCTTGGTGAGGTAGGCCAGACCAAGCGTCGCGCCCGCGAAGATCGACAACCACCAACCCGGCACGATTAATAACCTGACGAGAAACAGGAACGCGCAAAAGCTCAGAAAATAATACAGCGGCTCCACCTGGACGATGGCGGTGCGATAGACAAACACGCCAAATGCGGTAATCACGAGTAGCGCGAGCGCGTGATAACTCGGAAAAAATTTCCGGAAAATCACAAAGAGCAGGACGAGCAGTAAGATCGACAAGTTGATGTTGAACGACTGCGCGCGTTTCAGAAACTGCGCCTCGTCCATTCCTGGTTGGTAAAGCAGCGACAGTAAGAAAGGAAATACCGGCATCCGATTTCGCGCGGCGGTAAAGGTGTAATCGCTCTCGCGCATTTGCCGGGCGTACGCGAGATAGGCGGCCTGATCGCTGTGCATCATAGGAGTCGGAACGGCTTCGCGACGCGCGTGCGCTTCCAACCCATAGACCGCGAGCACAATCACGACCGCGAGCAATGTGCCGCCGCGCACAGCGTGAACGGCTCCGAGCTGATTCATGTCGCTTGCCAGCCGCGGCGAATGAGACTGATC
>DASTDG010000070.1:0-32111 GCA_035710475.1 Chthoniobacterales bacterium
GAAAGATGCGGCCGAGCAATCCCGGCAGGAAAACCAGCGGGATAAACACCGCCGCGAGCGACAGTGTCATCGACAGGATCGTGAACGAGATCTCGCCGGCGGTGTTGTAAGCAGCTCGCACAATCGACTCACCATGCTCCGACCGGCGGACGACATTTTCCAAAAAGACGATCGCATCATCGACAAGGAAGCCGATGGCGAGGGTGAGCGCCATGAGCGTGAGATTGTTGATCGAGAAATTGAGCACGTACATGACCGCGAAGGTCAGCAGGAGCGACAGCGGTAGCGCGACGATCGGAATGAGCGTGTCAGTGGCGCGACCGAGGAAAACGTAAATCACCATCACCACGAGCATGAACGCGATCACGAGGGTGAAGCGGACATCGTGCACGGAATTGACGATCGTCTGCGACCGATCAAATACCGGCACAAGCGTGATCGAGCCGGGCAAACTCGCGAGCAGTTCGGGGAAAAGCGCTTTCACTGAATTGGCGACTTCGACTGCGTTCGCGCCCGCCTGCCGTGAAACGGCGAGCACGACTACCGAGCCCGGCGGATGGAATCCCCGCGCCCAAAACGTCCGCGACATGCGTTCGTCCTGCACACTCTGGCGCACATCCGCGATGTCGCGCAAATGGACGGGCGAACCGTCTCGATTTTTTGCGACAATCAAATTGCGATAACCATCCGCGTCGTCGATTTGGCCATTTGGCTGCAGCACAAACGTTCGGTGGGCGCCGTCAAATTGCCCGGCGCCGGAGTAAACCGTGCCGGCTTTGATCGCGCTGGCGAGGTCATCCATCGTGAGACCGCGAGCGGCCAATGCCGCGGGATCGGCCTTGATTCGAATCGCCCCCTGAACGCCGTAGATGTTCACCTGCGAGACGCCCGGCAGGATCGAGATGCGCTGAGCCACGGCGGTCGACGCGTACTTGTATAAATCGCCGTCGGTCAGTGTGTCTGACGTGAGACCGAGCAAGTAAACCGCCTGGTCGTTCGGGTTCGTTTTCGTGAACGTCGGTGGGCTCGGTAGGTCGATCGGCAATTTGCCCGTGGCCCGCTGAATGGCTGCCTGCACGTCAGTCGCCGCGTCAGTGATGCTCTTGCTCAGGTTGAACTGAAGAGTGAGCGACGTGTTGCTCTGCGAACTCGCACTCGTGATCAGGTCGAGGCCGGGAATTTGGAGAAATTGTTTCTCGAGCGGTGTAGCGATGTTGTTCGCCATCGTTTCCGGACTGGCGCCGGGATAGGAACAGGTCACTTGAATGATCGGGTAATCGACGGCCGGAAGGTCGTTGACCGGCAGCTTGTTGTAGGTCGCGAGGCCGGCAACGATGACCGCGAGGGTCAGCAAAACGGTCATCACCGGACGCTGGATAAACGGACCGGACAATCCAGAGCCGGTGACTTGAATCAGCTTGGCGTCGGGAGTTTTCGACGGCGGCGCGGCCGCTTGGGATCTGGTTTGATCCTCGCCGTGCCGTAGCTCGGGGGATCGATCTTGTGTTCTGTGCGACGGCTCGTGTTCGCCATCGGCAGCCCCATTCTCTTCGGCGATTCGATCCATTTATTTAAAGCGCGCTCTTCGTTGCACTCGAGTCACTAGTAGGCCCGACCGGGCCATTGTACGGTTTTGGATCCACCTTTGTTCCCGGGCCAAGTGCAAGCTGACCAGTGACAACAACGGCTTCATTCGGCTTCACGCCGCTTTCAATGACCGTGAGATCAGCGTCCTGGCGCTGCCCGGGTTTAACGGGCCGCAATTCGACAGTGTCGTCAGGCTTCACCACAAATACGTACGGACCACTTTGACTGATCTGCACCGCTTGCGAGGGAACCAACGTTGCATCTTTGATCGTGTCCAGAATGAAACGAACACGGACAAATTCCGATGGCCACAGCGCGCGATCCGGATTCGGCGTGACCGCGCGCGCTTTCACCGTTCCGGAACCGGGCTGGACTGCGTTGTCGATGAAATACAGATCGCCAAGTCGCGGCGCAATGTTGGCGTCCGGCGACCAGGTTTGCACTTTCAGGTTCGGACTGCCGAGATATTTGCGGACCAAGGCGAGATCAGTCTCCGCGACGGTGAAATCAGTGTAGATCGGGTCGAGACCCTGGATGGTGACGAGCGGCGGACTGGACGGGCCAACCAAGTTGCCGACGTCGACATTGCGCAGACCTATTCGTCCGTTGATGGGCGATTTTATATAACAGAAATCGAGATTAACCTGAGCAGCCGCGGCTATTGCTTCGGACTTGCTTGCGTTCGCCTGGGCAGTGTCGAGATCTTGGGGCGAGACGACATTACGGGCGCGCAGTTGCTGTTGCCGCTTCAGCGTAGCTTGGTCCAATGCGACCTGAGCGCGGGCCTGGTCGAGCGCGGCTTGATACGGGCGCGGATCAATCGTGAAGAGGAGATCGCCTTGCTTCACCTCGGCTCCGTCCTGAAAATGGCGCGCCATGATCTGGCCGCTGACCTGCGCCTGCACCTGCACGGTCTCGTACGCGGCGCACGTGCCAATCTCATCCAGATACAGCGGCACATCTTTGGTCGTCACCTGCGCGACGAGCACCGGTCGCTTCGGTGGTTGCGCCGCTTTACCCTCTTGCGCGCGATGCTGAACAACGCGGTAGAGAGCGAAGGCCGCCAAGACCAAAAAGAGAAGGTAAGCCCAACCGGGAATAGTCTGGCTCCTCGCGAGTTGACGCTTCATTTAGCACCTCCCGCGCTGGGCCAGCGTTCCCGTTGTTTTGTAATGCGCTGGCCGTTGCTCTTTTCGCCGTTGCCGGCCGACGCCCCGGCTCCGAGCCCGTTTGGCCGCGCCTTGTCACGCTTCTCTGCTCGCGCGCGGATACGGGTCAGCACATCGATGCAGGTCTGCAATTCTGATGCCGCGACATCGGCCAGCAATTCATGGCGAAGCTCATCCGCGGCGGCGTTGATGTGCGAGATGACGCTTTGCGCGCGTCGACCCAACAGCACGAGCTTGCAGCGCCTATCATGCGCGGCATTGGCACGTTTTACCCAGCCTTCTCGCTCCAAACGGTGTAGTAATGTGACGAGCGTCGGCTCTTCGATTCCGAGTCGCTCTGCAATTTCTGTTTGCGTTAGCGCCTCCGGTGCGATCGACAGGTGGAGCAAGGTCCGCCACTTCGCCTGACTCAAGCCCATCGGCTTTAACCGCTCGTCCAGCTTCAATCGCCAGGCGCGCGCGGTGCCGTGCAGCAATGGACCGAATATTTCCGGATCAATCTGGCTCATTGCGAGAATAGTTAGCATCCTAACTATCTCGCGCTTGTCAAACAGCCGTGACCGCGCCTCAGGAACTCTCCACCGCGAACAAAATCACCGTTTCGTACCGGTAATCGGTGAATCGCAGCACTGGCCTCGCACGACGCGGCCGCCATTGTTGGCTGTTTGAAGCGCTCTCCTCATCCTCCGGCAGAACAAGAAAGTAATGCGTGTCCGGCGGAAGTTCAGCCACACTGCTCACATATCTAACGGCAGCATCGACATAGAAAAGAAATGGCTGATAGTTCGGGTCGACGGCGTACAAAAGCTCGTTGCGCGGAACGATTGAGTTGATCTGCTCGGCCATATTTTTCACCTTGGGGCGATGTTTAAAAATCATCGCCGCGGCGAGTGGATAGCCAACCAGAACTGCCGCGGCCACAAACGCGACAAGCGGCTGCCCAACGCGTGACCACAGCAGCTCAGGCGGTTGCTTCAGCCACGGCAACGGCGCAAACGCGTGCTCGGCGAAGCTTAGCCCGGTCAGAAGACAAAACGGCACCAGCACGGGCAGGCAATAGCGCGGTGCCATGCCTGGAGTGAGATTAATGAGCAGGAAGGGAACCACTATACTCCACGCGAGTGCCCGCGCCAGGTCGCGCTGCCTGGCTTCGGCGAACCGGCGCAGTCGTAGCCACGGGACAAAGACTAACCAGGGCAGAAAATAAATGAGCGATCGCGAAAGCATTTCGAACCAGTTCGCGAGCCGCAGGAACTCTCCCGTCACCCGGCCAGCGTATTGCCCGAGCCATTTGCGCATGATTAGCGGACTAGATTCCGTTTGCAGAAAAGGGACGGCCCAGAGGCCGAACACTGCAAGCATGATGAGCCAGCCGACGAGGTGGGCCGGGTGAATCAGGAACCGCCACTGTTTGTCGCGCCAGAGTACCGCCACAACTACCGCATAAAAGAAGAACAGAAGGGTCGGACCCTTGGCCAGCCAGCCAAGGCCCAGAAAAATCCACGGCACGGTCCAGGTCAGCCAAGGTGAGCGTTTTTGTTCCCACCAACTCAGCCAGCAGATGATCGCGAGTGCGCAGAGCGAAATGTAAAGCGCTTCGATTTCAATGAGTCGGCCCTTCTCGATCATGCCGAAATTCGTGAGCCAGACGAGCGCCGCGATCGTCGCACCGCGCGAACCAACACTGCCGCGCGCGACGGTGAGAAACGCCAGCGCCACGGCTAAGACGCAAACGACAGAAGGCGCACGCGCCGTCCATTCGTTGCGATGTCCGAAAAGTTTGAATGAGACCGCCACCAACCAGTTCACTAAGGGCGGCTTTCGGTAATAAGCCGCCCCGCCGACTGTCGGGACCAAATAATTGCCGCTTTCGAGCATCGCCACGGCAGGCAAAATGCGCCGCCCTTCCTCGCCTTTGATTTCGAACGAGCCGAGGCCCGGCAAATAAATCGCCGCCCAAGCGACAACGACGAGCAACCATGATGGCAGGCGCGACATGCGCTGATTGTCCCGAAGAGGCCGTGGCGTGCAACGGCTATTCGTTGGTTCTGGATCCCACAGTGCGGATGATTGTCGATTTTCTCGACCGCGGATCGTAGCGCCGTTACGGGCGGGCGCCGTAAGTAAGCCGAACCTGCGGGCAATCGCACCTTGACGGAACGACCTCGGAAATTAGATTAAGGCTCTAGTCCGCGCTGATTAGAGTGGGAACTGGTGTCCCACTCTTTTTAGTCTGCGGACTGGATGTTTTATGAACGCCGAACTCATCGCGATGCTCGATTACCTCGAGCGGGAGCGCGGAATCAAACGCGATATCCTGCTCGAAGCGGTCTCGAACGCCCTGCTCTCGGCTTCGAAAAAAAGCGTCAGCGTCTCACGTGATCTTCGCATCGACATTAATCCAACAACGGGCGTGATCCGCGCACTGGCCAACCCGCTCGTGGTGGAGACCGTGAGCAATCCGCAGGACGAGATCTCCCTCGCCAAAGCGCGCCTGATTAATCCGAACGTAAAGGTCGGCGACTCAGTCGAGATGGAAGTAACACCGCGAAATTTCGGCCGCATCGCTGCTCAAACGGCCAAGCAAGCGATGATGCAGCGTATTCGCCAGGTGGAGAAGGAGATGATCTACGAGGAATTCAAGGATCGTGCCGGTGAAATCGTTAGCGGCACCGTGCGTCGCTTCGATCGCTCTGACGTGATTCTCGATCTCGGAAAGTTCGAAGCCATCATGCCGCAGCGGGAACGCGTCGTGGTGGAAGATTACAATATCGGCGATCGCCTCCGCGCCTACGTCGTGGCGGTGGACAACGGCATCCGCGGCCCGGAGATCATCGTTTCGCGCAGTCACCCGAATTTCGTTAGGCGACTCTTTGAACTAGAAGTGAGCGAGATTGCCGACGGTACCGTTGAAATCCGCGGCATTGCGCGCGAGGCCGGCTATCGCACGAAGATCGCGGTCTGGAGTGCGAATGAAAAGGTGGATCCCGTCGGCGCGTGTGTAGGCATGCGCGGTTCGCGCGTGAAAAACATCGTGCGCGAGCTCAACAACGAAAAAGTGGATATCATCCGCTGGAGCTCCGACCCCAAGGAATACATTCTCGAAGCGCTCAAACCGGCGAAGGTAAAGAACCTCCTCTTCGACACCGAAAAGAAAAGCGTCCAGATCTCCGTGGACGAAGATCAGCTTTCGCTCGCCATCGGCAAGAAAGGTCAAAACGCGCGGTTAACGTCCCGATTGACCGGTTGGGAAATCAACATCGACAAAGACACTTCGGCCACCACCGCGGTCGAGCAAAAGGTTGCCCAAGCCGCCCAGACCCTCGCGGGTGCTTTGCCGGTCACCCAAGAACAAGCTGTCACGCTCGTGAAATCCGGGTTCACGAATCTGGAGGGATTGCGTCATGCCGACGTGGAAGATCTGGTCGATATTCTCGGTGTTGACCAGGCAAAGGCGCGCGAAATACACGAGGCGGTAAACCGAGAAGGTGCGGAGGAAAAAGTTGGCTCAGCCCAAAGCGCTTGAGCCATGAACCAGTTTTTGCAAAACAGCAATGCCAACCAAGTCGATCAAAAAACCGGCAACGCGGAAAACCGCCGCGTCGAAAACGGTAAAGGCTGCTGTTTCGAAGCCCGCAGCTAAATCAGCCGCACCAAAGAAAGTCGAACGCAAACCGGCGCGACCAGATCGTGCGGCCAGGGCCGAGAATGCGGGCGCCGCGCCACTGCCGGAAGCACCAGCGAAGCCAGCGGAACCGCTAACGGGTCGTCATGAGGTAAAGAGTGTTTCGCTCATTGACGCCGAAAGACCCGAGAACAAGTCGGACAAAGACGGTCAGTTAAAGACCAAGAGCACAATTCTCCCGCCGATTTCCCGCATCCGCGCGTCGTTCGAGACGCCCACGGTTCCCCCGGTGCCGAAGATCGACAAGATCGCGCCGCCAGAAACTGCGCGGCCCGCAGAACTAACGACCGAGCCGACGCCAGTAGTACCCGATGGAATCGCGGCTCCGCCAGAGCCAGCACCGGAAGAAGAGGCGCAAAAGGTCATTCATATAAAGCCGCCGATCATCGTGAAGCAGTTGGCGACAGAGCTCGGTCTCAAGCCGCATCAACTCATAGCCGAGCTGATGACGTTCAACATTTTCGCCAATATTAATCAGACAATCGAGCCCGACATCGCCGCGAAAATTGCTGAGAACCACGGATTCGTTCTCGAGAAGGAACGCCGCGAAAAAGGTGGCGGCGTGCACAAGGTCGAGCAGGTCGTCGTCGCGCCGCCCCCGCCGCTTATTACGCCAGAGGAAGAACTCAAGTCGCGTGGCCCGATCATCACTTTCATGGGGCATGTCGATCACGGAAAGACTTCGCTGCTGGATGCGATCCGTAAAACGCGTGTTGCCGCGGGTGAGGTGGGCGGCATTACCCAGCACATCGGCGCGTACCAGGTCGATTACAAAGGCACCAAGATCACCTTCATCGACACTCCCGGTCACGCCGCGTTCACTGCGATGCGCGCGCGAGGCGCGAACGTCACCGACATCGTCGTGCTCGTCGTCGCGGCGGACGACGGCATCATGCCACAAACAGTCGAGGCGATTAATCACGCGAAAGCCGCTCCGCACGTCAAAATAATGGTCGCCATCAATAAGATCGATTTGCCCGGCGCAAACATCGACAAGGTGAAAAAGCAGCTGCAGGAGCACGGCCTCACACCGGAAGACTGGGGCGGTGAAACAATCGTCTGCCCGGTGTCGGCGACGAAAGGCACAGGCATCGATCACCTGCTCGAGATGATGACGCTGCAAGCCGAAGTGATGGAGCTGAAGGCCTCCCCTACTGCGAAACCGCGCGGCACCGTCATTGAAGCCCAAGTCGAACCCGGCCGCGGACCCACCGCGAGCGTGATCGTGCAAATGGGCACGTTGAAAATCGGCGACCCGTTCATCTGCGGCGATTACGCCGGTAAAATCAAATCGCTCATGGACGATCGCGGTCAGCCTGTGCGCGCAGCTGGGCCGGCGACGCCGGTAAAAGTGGTTGGCTTCACCGGTCTACCAAACGCAGGCGACGAATTCCTCGTGATGGATTCGGAACGCGCGGCCAAAACGCTCAGCGAGGAGCGTCTCGAAGCGAAGCGCGCCAATAAACTCGCCGTCCCGCAACGCGCCACGCTCGAGAGTTTGCTTGAAGGACCAGCCGGCAAAAAGACGCTGCGCATTGTGCTGAAATGCGACGTGCAAGGCTCGGTCGAAGCGATTGTCGGCGCGTTGCAGCACATCGAGAGCAAGAAAGTCGATCTGGAAATCATTCACTCCGCTGTTGGCCCGATTTCCGAGTCGGACGTTCTGCTCGCGAGCGCCTCGAACGCGGTCGTCGTAGGGTTCAATGTCAAGGTCGAAAGCATGGCCGTCCCGGCGGCGAAACGCGAAGGCGTTCAGGTCAAGCTTTACAGCATCATTTATGAGCTAATCGACCAGATCAAAGAAGCGATGGCTGGACTGCTCGAACCCGAGCACCGCGAGACCATTATTGGCCATGCCGAGGTCAAACAGGTTTTCCAACTCAGCAGAGGCATCGTCGCGGGTTGTCTCGTCACCGACGGCCGGGTTTCGCGTTCCGCTCGGGCGCGTGTGCTCCGAAAACGTCAGCCGGTTTACGACGGCGGCATTTCTACGCTGCGCCGGTTCCAGGATGACGTGAAAGAAGTCCGCAGCGGTCTCGAGTGCGGCGTTAAGCTCGGTGATTTCAGCGAATACCAGGTCGGCGACATCATCGAATGTTACCAGCTCGAAGCTGTCGCACAGAAGTTATGAAACATCGGCAAGTACGCGTAAACGAAGTGGTAAAGCGCGAGCTCAGCGGTATCATTGCTCGAGAGATCAGGTTTGAGGACGCGCTCGTCAGCATCAACGAAGTGGACGTAGCGGCCGACCTAAAATCAGCGCACGTTTTTGTGAGCGTGCTCGGAACGGCCACCGGCGCGAGCGTGATTGAGCAGCTCGAGGAGCATCGTCCTGACCTGCAGACGGCCCTCGCTCGGCGCGTCGTGCTGAAATACACACCGCACCTAGTTTTTCATTTGGACGAATCGATTCAGCGAGGTACGCGTGTCATCCAAATTTTACAAGATATGGAAGCGGCTGCGGGCGAAAACGAGTGAGCGCCGTTAACGCGAGCTTCAAGGAGATCGCCCGCGCCATTTGTCAACACCAGCGCATCGCTGTTCTCAGTCACGTCCGGCCGGATGGCGATGCGCTGGGCAGCCAAATCGCGCTCGCCCTCTCGTTACAACAAATCGGCAAAGATGTGCGGGTCTGGAACGAGGACGGCATGCTCGAAAAATATTCTTTTGTCCCGCGCGCCGAGCTCGTGACCAAACCACCGGCCGAACCCGAAGATGTCGATCTTGCGATCGCGCTCGACACCGCCATTCAGAACCGGCTGGGCACCGCGCTCACCGCGATTCGTGCAACGAAACTTTGGATTAACATTGACCATCATCTCAGCAACCCGCGTTACGGCGATCTCGTCCACATCGATGACAGCGCCCCAGCGACCGGACAAATTCTGTTTGATTTGATAACGAGCGAAAAACTTCCGATCGATCGGGACATCGCCGAAAACCTTTACGTCGCGATCTCAACCGACACCGGATCGTTCCAGTATCCAAAAACCACCAGCCGAACGTTTGAAATCGCCGCCGAGTTAGTTCGCGTCGGGCTCGATGTTGGTGCGATCAGCACGCAGCTGTACGAAAACTTTCCGCGTCGCCGGGTCGAACTCTTGCGCGAGCTCCTGCGCACGATGCGCTTTGACGGGAACGGTCGTGTCGCCAGTTTCAAGCTGTCCCTGCAAACGGCAAACGAGCTTGGCGTCATTCCCGAAGACAACGAGGGACTAATCGACCATCTGCGCGCGATTCGCGGCGTCATCGTCGCCGTCTTTTTCGAGGAACTGCCCGACGGAAAAATTCGCGTAAGCATGCGCTCCAAAGACGAACGAATCGATGTCTGCGCGATCTGTCAGAAATTCGGCGGTGGTGGTCACACGCTCGCCGCCGGTGCGCGCATTCGCGGCACCTTGTCGGAAGTCGAGGAGCGCGTTTTACAAGCCGCTTGTGACGCCGTCGACCGCCAATCCTGACGGCGTCCTGCTCGTCGACAAAGCCGAAGGCATGACGTCGCACGACGTGGTCGCACTCGTTCGGCGCAAGCTGGAGATGAAGAAGATCGGGCATTGCGGAACACTCGATCCGATCGCAACGGGGTTGCTTCTCCTCACGCTCGGCCGCGGAACCAAAGTGCAGGACCTGTTGATGAGTGAGGATAAGGAATATGTCGGCACACTCACCCTCGGCATCATCACCAGCACGCAGGATCGACAAGGTGAAATTGTCGACCAGCGGCCGGTGCCGGCGCTAACAGACGATCAAATCCGTGCCGCGTTCGAAAAATTTCGCGGCGACTTCTACCAAATGCCGCCGATGGTCTCGGCCAAGAAACACGGCGGCGTTCCGCTCTACAAACTGGCGCGGCAGGGAAAAGTGATCGAGCGCGAGCCGCGCCTCGTTCACGTGTATCGCTACACAATCGATCACGTCGCGCTTCCCGACATTGATTTCAGTGTGCTTTGCAGCAAGGGCTTTTACGTGCGCACCTATGCACACGACATCGGCGAGACACTCAGTTGCGGCGCTCACCTGAAGTCGCTGCGTCGCACGAAATCCGGCCGGTTTACTGTCGATCAAGCGATTACCATCCACGAAATCAAAAACTCGCCGGTCGAACAGATCACCAACCGAATTCTGACTCTCCCTGAGGTTTCGCGAATGCGCGGCGCATAAGCGGAAAGATCGACACGATGGAAATTCTGCAGTCAATCTCCCAACTGGAAAAGCTCCGCGGTCCAGTTTTTCTCGCCATCGGGGTTTTTGACGGGGTCCACCGTGGGCACCAGGCGGTGATTTCTACTTCGGCAAGTCACGCGCAAGCCGGCGGCACCGCGGTCGTGGTCACATTCGATCCGCATCCAGCTAAGGTGCTGCGCCCGCACGACGCGCCGCATCTGCTCACCGCGACAGAGCACAAAATCGCGCTCATTCGCGAATTGGGTGTTGAACACCTGCTGCTGATCAAATTCGACCGGCAATTCGCCTCTACCGCGCCGAAAGATTTCATCGCGCAGCTCGTGCGCCATTCCAATCCGCTGCGCGAAATCTGTGTCGGCCATGAATGGTCATTTGGAAAGGACCGGCGCGGAAATGTCGATCTTCTAAGAAAGCTCGGGGCTCAATACGGCTTCGAGGTGGTCAGCATTCCGCCCGTGAAAGTGAACGGCACGGTGGTGAGCAGCACTGCAATCCGACAGGCGATCGAAATTGGCGATTTCGCGAAAGCCGCGCGGATGCTTGGGCGCGATTACACGATCCTTGGCACCGTGACCAGCGGTGAACGCCTCGGCAAAAAACTTGGGTTTCCGACGGCGAACCTAAGCGCCCATAGCGAACAGTTCCCGCCGAATGGTGTTTATTGCGCCGAGGCGAAACTCGATGGGCAACTGTTACGCGGCGTCGTGAATCTTGGCTACAGGCCAACCGTCAGCGCCGCGAAGGACGAGCGCGTCCTCGAAATCCACCTGCTCGATTTCAACCGCGACGTTTACGGCAAGGACATCGAGGTCCGGTTCACCCGTCATCTCAGACCGGAAAAGAAATTCGAAAGCGTCGATGCGCTTGTGCGACAGATCGAGATGGATGTTAAGCAAGCACGCGAACTGTGCACCGGCTGATCCCGGCGCCCTGATTCAAGGCCACAGCCGCGCGACGTCGCGCACCTCTGGCGTTTTGCGCAGCGCAAAGATCACGGCGAAGGCGCCAACCAGCAGGCCGCAGCCGAACACGAAAACAAGCAACAGCCAAATCGGAAAGCTCGACAACTGGATTATGCCTTCGCTGACGAAGCGGCCGCCGCCGGAGAGCAAGTAGGCGATCGCGCTTCCAAGTAAGGTGAGCCCGATGAGGATAATCGCGCGGAGTTGCCATGGCTCAGGTCGGGCCGCGGGCAGTTTTGCCATGATACGCGCCGTGAATCCATCATCATCAATGTACGGCCCTGCTTCACGCAGTTGTCGATCTAACGTCTCGTCGTCGATCATCCCGTTCATTGTATCAATTTGGCCCCCAGGCCGCCAGCGTGCGTTTCAACTTCTCGCGCCCGCGCAGGACGTTCGTTTTCACTGTGCCGAGAGGGATGTCCAGGACGCGCGCGGCTTCGTCGTGCGATAAACCGTTTTGGCAGCAAAGCACCACCGCCGTGCGCTCATGCAGTGGAAGTAAGCTCAGTGCGTGCATCAGATCGTGGCGCAATGCGGGATCGACAGTTTGCGGGTCGCGCTCCCGCTCCAGCTGTTTTTCGTCAACACCGACCAGCTCCCGGCGTTTGCGCGCGTACTCGCGAAAGCAGTTGTAGGCAATGCGGTATAGCCACGTGGAAAAACGCGCTTCACCGCGAAAGCTGCGGAGGTTTTTGTAGGCACGCAGGAAGGTCTCCTGCGCCAGATCGTCGGCCAGACTAATGTCATGTCCAGTAAGCTGGCGAAGCAGACCGCGCACGGTGGATTGATGATTGCGGACAAGCTCGGCAAACGCGTGATGATCATCGTCAACTAAGACTCTGGCAACCAGCTCTGCATCTGTGAGTGGCACCCGCGCAAATTATGGCAAGGGCGGTGGGTTGTCTGGTCTGCGTTTCGCGCCCCCCTCAAGCTTCCACACAATCAGGTAACCGGCGCCGATGAGAAACGGGATCAAGCCGAGTGTCCACGCTCCGCCTTCCCAATCACTGACCGCCGCCAACCATAGCATCAGGCCTACGCCGAGCATCACCAGGATAACCCCCCGGCGCATATCAGAGCGTTGACGAGCTGGCAGTTTTCCAGGGGCGAGCAATTCGGCCGGCACCGGTTGACCTTTTTCGACCATCATTTGAATCGTCCGATGCAACCGCCGATTTTTTGAAATCGCAACATAGCCGAGTACCGCAATCATCAGGACCGGCGCGCCAAAAACGGCCAGCATACTAATTCCGACAATTGGAAAGACCTCCCCTGGAACGTCTTCGTGGTCGTGGCGATCCAGCTCATCGGTGTCAATCATTACTCCATGGCGGCCGCCGAATTTTTCCTCGATTCGGCGCTGAATTTTCTCGGCCAGGTCGCTTGCGGGTGAAGCGGTCACACTCGGCGAAGCGGCAACCGAAGGGGAAAGTGCAGGCGAGCCCGGCTGCGGCGTCGCTGGAGGTTGCGCGAACACCACCGTCGCGAGCGCGGCGATGCCGATTGAGACAGAGAGTAAGGTTTTCATAATCGTCCTTTGCCTGTGAGATGCGGACCAGGTGCAACTTGGATTCACAAAAGCACGCTTTCGCTGGACAATTGCAGGGCAGGCTCCGCCTGCTGACGTGATGGTAAGCGATGCGCTTGCAGTGCAATTCAGCACACCCGCTCGTCGTGACGCAAGAGACAATCGCTATGTCAGCCTTTAACGAATTGCTCCTCTTCGGTGGAGCCGCGCAATGCGGCCGTCGAGCATTCGCCCCCGCAGATGATCTGCGCGACGGCATCGAAGTAGCCAACACCCACCTCGTGTTGATGCTTCGTCGCCGTGTAGCCGAATTCCTCAGCCGCGAATTCCGCTTCCTGCAACTCGGCATAGGCGGCCATCCCGCGAGCGGCGTAGCCACGCGCCAGATTAAACATCGAATAATTGAGCGTATGAAAACCAGCCAGCGTAACGAACTGGAACTTGTATCCCATTGCGGCCAGCTCGCGCTGGAACTTCGCAATCGCGGCGCGGTCAAGCTTCTTCTTCCAGTTGAATGACGGCGAACAATTGTAAGCGAGCAACTTGTTCGGGAACCGCTCGCGCACGGGTTCGGCAAACCGACGCGCTTCATCGAGATTCGGTGCGCTCGTCTCGCACCAGACCAGATCGGCATAGGGCGCGTAGTTGATCGCGCGCGCCACCGCTTGTTCCAAACCGGCGCGTACACAGAAAAATCCCTCCGGCGTTCGTTCGCCAGTCAGGAACTGATGATCGCGCTCGTCAACATCGTTGGTGAGCAGTTTTGCGCCATTCGCGTCAGTCCGCGCGATGATAATCGTCGGGACATTAGAGATGTCGGCAGCCAAACGCGCGGCGATCAAATTGCGGATGGCATGTGATGTTGGAATGAGCACCTTGCCGCCCATGTGCCCGCATTTCTTCTCGCTCGCGAGCTGGTCTTCGAGATGCACCCCGGCCGCTCCCGCTTCGATCATTGCCTTGATCAGCTCGAACACGTTGAGCGGTCCACCAAAGCCCGCTTCCGCGTCGGCCACGATCGGCACCAGCCAGTCGATGCCTACCGCGCCGTAGCCAGGCGGAGGTGGGTCGATCTTGTCCGCCGGACGGACCCGCTGCGGCGGGCCTTCGGCGTGGTCGATCTGGTCGGCGCGCAGCAAAGCATTGTTAATACGCCGAATCACCGCCGGGACGCTGTTTGCCGGATACAAACTCTGGTCTGGATACATTTGCCCGGCGAGATTTGCATCCGCCGCCACCTGCCAGCCGCTCAGGTAAATCGCTTTCAGTCCGGCGCGAACCTGCTGGACAGCTTGGTTGCCAGTCAGCGCCCCGAGTGCGGGAATAAAATCTTTCGTCTGAAGTAAATTCCACAGCTTTTCTGCGCCCCGCCGCGCCAGTGTATGCTCAATCGCGACCGTGCCGCGCAAGCGCTCGACCTCTGCCGCCGAATACGGCCGCTCGATTCCGTTGAATCGGCCATCCTTATCCGCGCGCCGCTGCACTCGGTTTCGTTTGCCGGCGGGCCGCTCTCCGTCTCGATGCGCTTTCATCTCAATCCATGTACTCGTAGCCCGGCAAGGTCAGAAACTCGGCGAATTCGTCATCGGTGGTGATCTTTGCAAACAATTCGCGTGCTAAGGTGTATTTGCGCTTCTCGAAGATGGATTGGCCTAACTGATTTCGAACCTTGCCAAGCTCCTCATCCAGCACGTGCGCGAACAGTTCCTTCGTCACTTTGCGGCCGTCGGTCAGCTTTCCGTCGGGGTGGCGAATCCATTGCCAAACTTGCGCGCGTGAGATTTCGGAGGTCGCGGCGTCCTCCATCAAATTGAAAAGCGGTACGGCGCCATGACCGCGCAGCCACGCCTCGAGATATTGCACGCCTACGGAAACATTCTGCCGCAGCCCGGCTTCGGTGATGGGCTCTCGCGGCGCGAAGTCGAGCAGATCATCCGCCGTCACATTTACGTGGTCGCGTTTTCGGTCGATTTGGTTAGGCGTTTTCATCACGGCATTGAACGCGTCAGTAGCGAGCTGCACCATGCCCGGATGCGCGACCCACGTGCCGTCGTGACCGTCGCCCGCTTCGCGTTCTTTGTCTGCGCGCACTTTGGCGAACGCCTCCTCGTTCGCTTTCGGGTCATCCTTCACCGGGATTTGCGCCGCCATTCCGCCCATCGCGAACGTGTTCCGCCGATGGCATGTTTTGATGCAGAGCAGCGAATAGGAATGCATGAAGTGCGTCGTCATCGTGACAAGCGCGCGGTCCGCCAGGATGAAATCCTTTTTCGCGCGGAATTTTTTGATGCAGGAAAAAATGTAATCCCAGCGGCCGCAGTTCAGGCCGGCGGAATGGTCGCGCAGTTCGTAAAGGATCTCGTCCATCTCAAACGCCGCCGGGATCGTTTCGATCAAAACGGTCGCACGAATCGTGCCGCGCGGGATACCGAGCTCGTCCTGCGCGAGATTGAACACGTCGTTCCAAATCCGCGCCTCGACATGGTTCTCCATCTTCGGCAGGTAGAAGTAAGGTCCCGTTCCGCGCTCGAGCAGCTCGCGCGCGTTGTGAAAAAAGAACAAGCCGAAATCAAACAATCCGCCAGAGACCGGCGCAAGATCGACAACTACGTGTTTCTCATCGAGGTGCCAGCCGCGCGGCCTAACGAGCAGCACCGCGAGCTCGTTCTTCAGCTTGTAATCCTTCCCCTCCGGACTGCGAAAAGTGATCGTCCGCCGGATTGCGTCACGGAGATTGATCTGACCTTCGACCATGTTCCGCCACGTCGGCGAATTGGCGTCTTCGAAATCGGCCATGTACATCTTCGCGCCGGAGTTCAGCGCGTTGATTACCATTTTGCGATCGGTCGGCCCGGTGATCTCAACGCGGCGATCGCGCAGGTCGTTTGGAATCAGCGCGCAAGTCCAGTCGCTTTCCCGAATGTGCTCTGTCGCAGACAGAAAATCCGGCATCTCGCCAGCATCGAAACGCAATTGTCGATCTTGCCGCGCCTTCAGCGCTTCCTTGCGACGCGCGGCGAATTCGCGATGCAACTTCGCCACAAACGCCAGCGCCTCCGGCGTCAGAACCTCGGCGAACTCGGGCGTGATCTCCCCCTTGATTTCAATGCCCCGGGGCAAAGTCGATTGCATCGCCTTTTATTCGGTATGCGCCGGGCGATTGGCCGCAAACGCCCGGTCGAAAAGCCTTGCGCAACCGGCCAAGTCGCACATTATTTCACTCCCTCCAGCCTCCGCTAAAGCTACGGCTGGCAGGCAACGCGCGGGTGTAGCTCAGTGGTAGAGCACCTCCTTGCCAAGGAGGACGTCGCGAGTTCGACCCTCGTCACCCGCTCCAGCCTTTGCTTGGAGCCCAGCGTAAAGCGAAGGCTGGAGCGTCCGCCGTAGCCTTCTGCGAAGGTGGACATCCATCGCCTCCAAGCTACGGCTGGCAAGCCAGTCTGTGATGCAATGTATTACGTTTGCCTCTTACGATCAGAACACCACCCGAAGGAACAATACATCGGCCTTGCCGCTAACCTCAGAGAGCGGCTACGCGATCACAATCTTGGTAATTCGTTGTATACTTCGAAATTCCGGCCCTGGCTTCTGGTGGCCTATTTCGCCTTTGCAAACAAAGAGCGAGCTGTTGCGTTCGAGCGATATTTAAAGTCCGGCTCAGGGAGAGAATTCGCGAAACGGCATTTCATCTGAAAATGTCACCTACGTGATCGCTTCGCGAATGCCGTGCAATTGCTCTACTAGCCGATGATATTCGTCAATCCTTAGTGTCTGTTCGCCGTCGGAAAGCGCGGATTCCGGACGCGGATGCACTTCAATCATGACGCCGTCCGCTCCGGCCGCAACACCGGCGCGCGCCAGCGGACTGACCATGTAATTGTGGCCGGTCCCGTGCGCCGCATCCACGATCAGTGGCAAATGCGAGATTCGACGCATCGCTGGAATTGCAGCGAGATCGAGCGTGTTGCGCGCATGTTGCGAGAAGGTGCGCACGCCGCGCTCGCACAACACGATTTGGTTATTGCCTTCCGACATCACGTATTCGGCCGCAAGCAGCCATTCCTCGAGTGTCGCCGCCATTCCTCGTTTTAGAAGCACCGGCAGCCGCGAACGGCCGGCCCGGCGCAGCAGCGTGAAATTTTGCATGTTGCGCGAGCCGATCTGGATCATGTCGGCGTATTGCTCGACAAGGCCGACCGTGGATTCGTCCAGCGCTTCGGTCACAACTCGCAGCCCGAATTTCGCGCGAACCTCTGCAAGAATCTTTAAGCCTTCTTCGCCGAGCCCGGCAAAGGAGTAAGGCGAAGTCCGCGGCTTAAATGCGCCGCCGCGGAAAAATTGCGCGCCACTGCGCTGCACTGCTTCTCCAACCGCGAAGGCCTGTTCTCGATTTTCGATGGCACATGGCCCAGCGATGATCGTGAGCGAACCGGCGCCGATTTGAGCGCCCTTAACATCGACAACTGTGCGCTCCGGCCGCGCATCCAACGAGGTTAACTTGAACGGATTCGTGACGCGGATCGCTTCCGTCACGCCGGGAAGATTCGCAAAACGTGCGGTGTCGAGCGGCTCGCCATTTCCGGTCAGGCCGACCGCTGTCCGGGACGCGCCCGGCATGACGTGCGCGTGACAGCCGAGCGACTCGGCCACCCGCACCACATTGTCAATTTCCGCCGGCGCGGCGTTGGCATTCATCACAATGAGCATGGCGACAGGAACTGATACTTACTTGGACGGATGCCCCGCGGTCAACTTTAACGCGCGAGGACATTGACGGGCGGGAGAATGCGCTCAATCTCGGCGCGGTGCGCCTCGTATTGCGGCGGTAGCTTCAGGCTCCCGCCGAGGTGCTCCACCGGCTCGTCGGCTGTAAACCCAGGCCCATCGGTCGCGATCTCAAACAAAATGCCGGCTGGCTCGCGGAAATAGATCGAGTGGAAATATTGGCGATCGATCACTGGCGTAATGTACAGCCCAAGATCGACAATCCGTTTGCGCCACTCCAACTGCTCGGCTTCGTCCGCACAACGAAACGCGATGTGGTGCACAGTACCTGCGGAATTCACGCCGAACGACCCGTCCGGTCGTTCCATCAAATCCACCGCCGCACTTGTCGATGGTTCATCAACTGAGAACCGTCGCCGCGAGTTATCTTCGGCGACAATTTCGAACCCGAACGTCTCGAGCAGATTGGCAGTTTTCGTCGCGTGTTGCACCTCCAGCGTCGCCGCATGGAAACCGTGAATCGCGAACTCGTTGGGCACATCGCTTTTGTAGCCAAGATCGACATCCTCCAGCTCTGGTGACGTGATTAGCTCGATCAGCAAACCATCAGGATCAGCGAGTCGTAGCACATTGTCGCCGAACCGCGGGCTCGTTTGCTCGCACAACACCCGCTGTTCTTCGAAGCGCGCTTTCCAATAATCGAGCGCGCTCTGCGGAATTGCGAAACTCGTCGCGACCACTTGCCCCACGCCGCGTGTGCCGCGCCGCGCTCCAGGCCACGGAAAAAATGTGATCACTGTCCCCGGTCGCCCGGTGCGATCGCCGAAGTAGAAGTGATAGGTTGAAGGATCATCAAAATTGACCGTGCGCTTCACCAAGCGGAGTCCGAGCACGTTTGTGTAGAAGTCCAGGTTCCGCTGCGGCTCAGTCGCGATGGCGGTGATATGGTGGATGCCGCGCAGCTTCATTCGATCTTCCAGTATGTACCTCTGGCGACGCCAAGCGACTTCGCAATGGTGGCGAGTGCATCGAAGCGCGCTGGAATCGCGCTTCGGTGACAAGCTCGCGGTCATCGCCCAGCCGGGCCGCAAGCGATTAGAAATCCAGATTGCAGTCAATTCGATGAGCAGATTGCGCGAACTGGTGAAAATCGCCGACGGCCGAATCGAAAAACTCCCGCGGGACTGGCTGGAACGTTTTCAGCGTCGGGACAAACCAAAACTGATCGGGATCAAAGATCGACAATTGATCATTCCCGCCGGCGCGGCGTTTGGGACCGGTGAGCACGCCACCACCGCGATGTCTCTCCACATGCTCGAAAGACTGGCGCAGACTTGTAGTGACGGCTGGTCAAGTATCGATCTTGGCACTGGTTCGGGAATTCTCGCGCTCGCGGCGCGTCTGTTCGGCGCGAAGCCCGTGATTGGAATCGACAACGATCCGAGGGCGGTTTCGACGGCAAAGCAGAATGCGCGGCTGAACAAGATCGACAATGTTGGGTTCAGAGCCGCGGACGTGCGCTCGTGCCAACTCCCGCGCAACATCGACATCATCACGGCGAACTTGTTTAGCGAATTGCTCGTCGAAATTTTGCCGAAATTGCGCCGTGCCGCGTGGCTTATCCTCTCCGGTATTTTGCGTGAGCAGGAGCGTGAGCTCATCCATGCGCTCAAGCGGCAAAAGATCAACATTGTCCAGGTGCGACGCCGCGGGAAATGGGTCACGATTCTCGCGCGCGGATTGCGACGGTCATAGACCGCCGCTACAGTGAAAATCGGCATGCAAAGCGATGAGCTCGCCTATGCCGTTGTCACGCCATACTCGATGCGCAAATCGCGCACCGGCGGGATCGTTGCGCGCCTGATTTCGCGCACCGGCCTCGATCTCGTCGCCGCTCGCATGTTCGCGCCGAGCAAGGAACTGACCGAGCGCTACGCAAAAACAATCGTCACCGAGACCGAGCCGGCGCATCGCGCCACCCAGGAGCTGATCCGCGATTATGTGCTAAAAAATTTTACCGGTGAGAAAAATGGCCACCGGCCCCGTGCCTTGTGCCTGGTTTTTCGCGGTCCGGATGCCATCGAAAAGATTCACCGCGCGGTCGGACACATCGTGCACGAGCGCACGAGCGGCGAGACGATTCGCGACACGTTCGGCGATTACATCACCGATGATTCGGGCCGGGTGACGTATTTTGAGCCAGGGGTGCTCGCGGCTTTCGATCCCAGCGCCGTGGCGCGCGATTTAAAACTCTGGGCTGAGTTTTCCGATCGCGACGGCGGCGTGCTCGATCAAGCAGTGCAGTTCGCCCCGGGAACGAAGATCGAGAAGACGCTCGTTCTCATCAAGCCGGACAATTTCAAGTTCCCGAACCTGCGACCTGGCGGCGTGATCGAAGTTTTCTCGCGCACCGGTCTCTACATCGTTGCGTTCAAAGTGCACCGGATGAGTGTCGCGCAAGCGGAGGAATTTTACGGTCCGGTGTTACCGGAGTTGCAGGAGAAACTCGGGCCCGCGAAAGGACGCAGCGCGTGGGAAGACATCGTTGCGTTCATGGCCGGGGCCCGACCAAGCGACACGTTACCGGAGAACCGAGAAAAACCTGGCACAGAGAAGTGTATTGCCGTTGTTTACCAGGGCGAAAATGCCGTCGCGAAAATTCGCGAGGTGCTCGGCCCGACCGACCCGGCGAAGGCGCCGCCGGGGTCGATCAGAAAAGAGTTCGGCCAAAATATCATGGTTAACGCGGCGCACGCGTCCGACTCGGTCGCGAACGCGAAGCGCGAGATGACAATCGTGCGCGTCGAGGAAAACAACTTTAAACCTTTGATTGAAAACTTTTATCGCCGCCAATAAGGTGCGCTCCCTGAATTTCGAACGCTAAGATCGACATGGAAATTTCCGAACGCGCCGGGCAACTGACTCCTTCGCTTACGTTGTCGATCGACAGCAAAGCGAAGGCGATGAAAGCCGAAGGCATTGACGTCTGCGGCTTCGGCGCAGGCGAGCCGGATTTCGACACGCCCGAGCACATCAAAGCCGCCGCGATCGCGGCATTGCAGGCCGGTTTTACCAAATACACGCCGAGTTCCGGGATTCCGGAATTGCGTCAGGCCATCGCGGAAAAATTGGCGGCGGACAACGGCCTGACCTATCGCGCCACGCAAGTGGTGGTAAGCAACGGCGCGAAGCACGCTTGTTACAACGCCATCCTCGCGACGTCGCAGCCCGGCGATGAAGTCATCATTCCGTCCCCCTACTGGGTGAGTTATCCCGACATGGTGAGGTTGGCCGGTGCCGAGCCGGTGATCGTGCCGACGTTCGAGCGGAATGCCTGGAAAATGCGCGCGGAAGATTTCGAGAATGCGATGACCCCGCGCACCAAGATGTTGATCCTCAATAGCCCGTCCAATCCGGCCGGCTCCGTTTACACTCGCGAGGAGTTGCAGGCGATTGTCGATGTCGCAGCCGAGGAAGACATTTACGTTTTGTCCGACGAAATTTACGAGAAGCTCATTTACGACAACGCGCAGCACGTCAGCATCGGGTCGCTGTCGAAAGAAGCCTACGACCTCACCATCACGGTCAACGGCTTCAGCAAATCGTACGCGATGACCGGCTGGCGGCTCGGTTACCTTGCCGCGCCGGATGCAGTCGCGAAAGCCGTCGAGTCCATCCAGAGCCACAGCACCTCGAACCCGTCGTCATTTTCACAGCACGGCGCGCTCGCCGCGCTGAAAGGCGACCAGCAACCGCTCGCCGACATGCGCGAAGAATTCGATATGCGCCGCAACTACATGTACGACCGCATTTCAAAAATCCCGAACGTCACCGCGGTCAAACCGCAGGGCGCGTTTTACGTGCTGGTGAACGTGAGCCAGCTCGGCCTCACCTCGCAAAATTTTGCCGATCGTTTGCTGAGCAAAGCAAATGTCGCGGTCGTCCCCGGCGCCGCATTTGGCGATGATCGGCTTGTCCGCCTGAGTTACGCGACGAGCATCGACGTCATCAAAAAGGGTCTCGACCGTTTCCAGGACTTCTGCCGGACGCTCTAATTTGTATGTCATCCGGAGGTCGCCGGGGGCGGCCGAGGGACCTCACAGTCGTACGGGCTATCGCACTAATTTCGCTGAGGCGATGCGCAGCTTGCTGCAACGAGCGTGGCTTCTTACCTGATCCAGGCGCTTTTGAGAGGTTCCTCGCTTCGCTCGGAATGACACGCTAATTGTTTTTAATGCCTGGGCACGTTTCAACGGACAAAGCCGCTGTTGTCGCGCGCATCAAAGCCGAGGGGGCGGTGGCGGTTATTCGCACCGATTCACCTGAGCGAGCGCTCGCCGCGGCGCACGCTGTCGTTGCGGGCGGATTTCGTGCGGTCGAAATTACCTACAGCTTCGCTGGCGCCACCGACGTGATCGCCAAACTGGCCGAGGCGAACGAGAACAATTTGCTCGTTGGTGCGGGAACGATTTTGAGCCGCGAGCAGGTGCACGAAGCTGTTGGAGCAGGCGCGCGCTTCCTTGTCAGCCCATGCATGCTGCCGGACGTGATTGACGTCGCACGCGAGCACGAGGTTGCAGTCGTGCCGGGCGCGTTCACGCCCACCGAGATCTTCACAGCGTATTCGTTAGGCGCCGATATCGTCAAAATTTTTCCTGCTGTTCGGTTTGGTCCGGAATATTTGCGAGCCGTGCGAGGTCCGCTGCCGCACATTCCCATTATGCCGACGAGCGGGGTCGAGGCATGCAACGTCGCCGAGTGGTTCAGGGCCGGTGCAGTTGCTGTCGGTGCCGTTGGCAGCGTGCTGGATCCTATACTGATTCGAAACGGCGAGTGGGATGCGCTAACGAACCGCGCCCGTGAATTCATCGCCGCGGTACGTGCCGCCCGAACAGGGGATCAGGTTGCGAACGGCACTCGCAGCGCGAAAACTGCGCGGTGAGCAAAGGCCATCTCGCGCTCATTCTGCACGCCCATCTACCGTTCATCAGGCATCCTGAGCACGAGCATTTCCTAGAGGAAGAATGGTTCTTCGAGGCGGCCACCGAAAGCTATATCCCCCTGCTGCAAATGCAGCAGCGGCTGGTAAACGACGCCGTGCCGTTCAAGCTCACCATATCTCTGACGCCGACGCTCACCGCCATGTTGCAGGACGAGCTGTTACGAGAACGTTACGTGCAACATGTCGATCTTTTGATCGACCTCGCCGCGCGTGAGCAAAAGCGCAATCGCAAAGACGCGCGCCTGAGAGAACTCGCGCATTTTTATTCCCGGTTCCTTTCCGCGACGCGGCGGTTTTTTGTCGACGAATGCAAGTGCGATTTGCTCGCAGCATTTCGAAAACTTCGTCGAGCCGGTGTCCTGGAAATCATCGCCTCGGCCGCGACCCATGGATTGCTCCCGTTGCTCGCGCAGCAATCACCCGCAGCGGCACGCGCGCAGGTGCTCATCGGCCGTGATCAATATGTCGGTCTTTGGAGTGAAGAACCGAAAGGATTTTGGCTGCCGGAATGCGCATATGCGCCGGAACTTGATCGAATTTTGCAAGAGACAAACATCCGGTGGTTCGTGCTCGACGCGCACGGTCTGCTTTTCGGCAATCCGCAGCCGTGTCGCGCGATTTTCGCACCTTGTTATACGCGTCGCGGCCCGGCCGCATTCGCCCGCGACCGCGATTCGAGTCGGCAGATCTGGAGTGCGCATGAGGGCTACCCCGGCGACCCGGCCTACCGCGAATTCTATCGCGACGCCGGGTTCGATCTTCCGCTCGAGCATCTGGGACCGGTCGCCGCCGGCCGCCGCAAATTTTCGGGGCTGAAGTACCATCGCATCACCGGGCGCGGCCCGGAGAAGGAATTGTACGATCGCGCGGCGGCGGAGCACAGAGCCCAGACTCACGCCGCACACTTTCTCGAGCAACGACGCGAACAACTTCGCCGGTTGAACCAACAAAGCGCCGATCCGATCGTCGTCATCCCGTTCGATGCCGAGTTATTTGGGCATTGGTGGTTCGAAGGGCCGCTGTTCCTTGAATGGTTCATTCGCAAAACCGCGTCTGAGCAGGATGACTTTTGCCTGACGACACCGAGCGAGTACCTGGCCGCGCATCCGACCCAGCAAACGATCGAGCCGGCAAGATCGACATGGGGCGAGAACGGCGATCTTAGCGTCTGGATTAATCCGGCGAACGCTTGGATTTATCCGCATCTGCATGGCGCAGCGCGTCGCATGACCGAAGTTGCTCGTGCGCATGCCAATGAACCGTCATCGCTCGGCGACCGCGTTTTGAAGCAACTCACGCGCGAATTGTTGCTCGCGCAGTCAAGTGACTGGGCGTTTTTGATGAAAACCGGAACGGCACGCGAGTATGCGACCAAACGCACGATCGATCATCTCGGCCGATTTAATCGCTTGCACGACCAGTTTGCAGCAAAACGAAGCGATGAAGTGTTTCTGCGCGATTGCGAAGAGCGCGACAATTTGTTCCCGGATGTGAACTGGCGCTACTATGCCTGAATTGCAGATCGCAAATTGCAGGTTGCAAATTGTTGCCGTGTGGCTGCTCGTAATTGGTGCGGCAGCGCAAGAGTCGTCGACGCCACCAATATCGGTTACCCCGACTCCACCGCCCTCAAGCGCGCGCACTGTCCGCATTAGCTTTGTTCCGCCTCCGCTCGAAGGGACGATCAGCCTCGGCATTTTCGATCGCACCGGGAAGCTCGTGCGCGTTTTGCATCAAGAGGCCGAATTGGACGAGTTCACAGTCGAGGCCGACGGCCTGGAGACGAAATGGGATGGTAAAAATGACGACGGCAAAGGTTTACCCGCAGGGAAATACCGTGCGCGCGGTTACACGGTCGGCTGCAAGGTGGAGGAGCTTGGAACTTCCCCTAACGGATTACCGAGCAACACAACCGAGCATGTGACGGTGAAGCTCGTTGCCAATCCTCTGTCAAAGGGTGCGAACTTGGTTGTCGAACTTGCAGTTGGATTCGACGATGAAAATTGCTTCCTTCAAACAACCGATGGTTTGCCGCTGTTGACGGTGAGCGAAACGCCGAACCTGTGGCGCGCTTTTGTCGCGAAGAGCGGCGAGCGTTCAGTCGACGTGTTTCAGGACGACGGCGACACTATCGACCAGCTTCGCGTTTCGAATGTGAATCAGATGATGGCGTTCGATTGCGGCGAGATCGAGCTGAAGTGAATTGTAACGGCGGCGGTGTCAGCCGCCGAAATTAAAAGAACGGCGCTTGACACAAGCGCCGCTACAACGCAAGCGAGATTAACCACGGCGAATGACAACCGAAGCGCAACAAACATTAGCTAAGCCGGCGGGGTTTAGCGGCACGTCGCTACACACGGGCGAGAAGGTCGCGCTAAAACTTCAGCCGGCGCCGGTCGATCACGGGATCAAGTTCAAGCGCAAAGATCTCGCGGAAGAACCGCTCATCGACGCGAAAATCGACAATCTGAAAACGGTCGAGCGCGCTACCACAATCGGGGAAGGCGCAGTACGGGTGCACACGGTCGAACACGTGCTCGCTGCGCTGTCCGGGATGGGCATCGACAACGCGATCATCGAGATGGATTCAAATGAGCCGCCGATCGGTGATGGCAGCGCGCAGCCATATGTCGATGTAATCAAAAGAGCCGGCATTACCTCACAGGATGCGCCGCGCAAATTTTTCGAATCGCGCGAGCCGGTGCACATCGAATCGAAAACCGGCGCGCTGCTTGTTCTTCTGCCCGATGAAAAATTCCGCGTATCCTGCACCCAGGCCGGCCCGAACAACCGGTTCACCCAATTTCTGTCGATGGAAATAACGCCGGCTCTGTTCGAACGCGAGATCGCGCCCGCGCGCACCTTTGTTTACTACGAGGACGTTCGTGCTTTGATGGACAAAAACCTGATCAAAGGCGGCAGCCTCGAGAACGCTATTGTCATCCGCGACAACGCCGTTCTCGGCAAAGAGCCGCTCCGTTTTGAGGACGAATTCGTTAGGCACAAAATACTCGACATAGTTGGCGATCTCGCGCTCCTCGGGCGGCGTGTCCGCGGTCATCTCATTGCGGTCAAGCCCGGTCATGCGGTCAATGCCGACCTGGCCCGCGTACTCGCGCGCGAGCAGGCGCGTCGCAGTGAGATGGAAGTGCCCCGCGCGATGCCGCGCGGCGATGGCGGACTTGGCACAGACGAAATCATGCAGGTATTGCCGCACCGCTATCCGTTCTTGATGGTCGATCGGGTGGTCGAGTTTCAGGGCGACAACAAGATTACCGGCGTCAAATCGGTCTCAATCAACGAGCCGTTTTTCCAGGGACATTTTCCCGGTCACCCCGTCATGCCGGGGGTGTTGCTGGTGGAAGCGATGGCGCAGGTCGCCAGCATTCTATTGTTCAAACTCGCAAAAACCTCGAGTCGCATTGGCTACTTCATGAGTGCCGACGGAATCAAATTTCGCAAGCCGGTGTTTCCGGGTGACACCATTTTCATTCACGCCGAGTTGACCAAAGCGCGCGGGAACCGCCTCGCGAAAGCGAAGTGTCAGTGTGTCGTGAACGACGCCGTCGTTTCGGAAGGCGAACTGATGTTCACCTTTCTCGAGCGATGAGTCTGAGGCTTTGGCTGCTACTGCTGCTGGTGATAACAATTGCAGTCCGCACGCCGACAATGTTCGGTGTCAAGCGCACTGGCTGGGATGAGCGCGCTTATGTCGTGTTCGCGCAAACACTCGATAAGGTCGGTGTCTCCGGCATTCGGCAGTGGCTGCACGAGTATCCGATAAACGAACAGTTGCAGAAATCTCCGCTGTTCCTCCGGGTCGGATTCATCGTTCCGGCAATGCTGACGTGCAAACTCCTGGGCGACTTCAATGCCGATAACCTCGCGTGGCTCTCGTTTTGTTGCGGCGTGGCTGTTATTCTCCTCGGCGCCCGCTTTGCCGACGATCTCGGTGGCCGCAAGATGTCGATCTTATGCGGAATTCTCCTCGTTAGTTCGCCGCTTGCGACCGCACTTTCCCGCCGCGGCACGCAGGATAGCTTTGCTGCCCTGCTAACGCTGGCATGTCTCTACTTGTTCGACCGATGCTGGCGGCGCCGCTCAGTCCTCGACCTGATCGGCCTCGCCTTTTGCCTTTGCCTCGCTTTCCTGACGAAGGAGACGACGCTGCTGCTCTATCCACTTATGGGCATCGCCGCGGCCTACTATTTTCGCGCAATGGAGTTGCGCGCTTCGCCGTGGCTGCTCGTGCCCTTGATTACGGCGCCAATCGTTTACTTCATGGTTGAAATCGGCATCTGCGGCGGCATTGGGAACTTCATCGGGACATATCGCCTGTATGCGTCGGTCCAACAGACTCTCGACTACACGGTGCATTACGAAAAGGGCCCATGGTTTCGTTATCTGCTGGATTTCCTGGCTATCGCGCCACTGAGCTTCATCGCAGCAATCGTCGGCTTCTCTGTTCCGCACAACGCTGCGCTTCGGCACGGGCGAAATCTTGCTCTCATTTATTTCGCCGGTGCCGTGCTTCTCTTCGGCCAAATGCCGATTGTCAATGTGCGGCTTCTCCTTTTCGCCGACATGTTCCTCCGATTCGCAGCGGCAGCAGGGATCACATACCTGGCGACGAAAATCGCATCAGCGTGGTCGGCTCGCGTCTTATATCTTGGAATTGCTTTTGTCGTGATGACTGACGCGTTTCAGTTCTACCGCGTCTTCGTTGCCGGCAATGTCTACAGTCCGACGACATTTTTACTGCTGCGCGCGGAAGGCTTTTATCAAGTACAGTAAATTATCCGACAAGCAGACCCCAAACTATGACCGATGTGCAGATTCATGCGACGGCGATTGTCGATGTGACGGCCGAGCTCGGCACGGGCACCGTCGTTGGTCCATATTGCGTCATCGGCGCGAACGTGGTGCTCGGGCCAGAGTGCTGGCTGCAGCATCAAGTCACGCTTATTGGCCCGATGCGCGCCGGCAGCGGAAACAAGTTCTATGCTTATTGCTCGATCGGCCAGCAGACACAGGACCTGAAATACGCGGGTGAGCCGACGTATTTAGAGATTGGTGACGAGAACACGTTTCGCGAGTTCGTCACCGTGAATCGCAGCACGACGAGCGAAGGCAAAACGCGCATCGGCAGCGGCGGGAATTTTCTTGCTTACAGTCACATTGGTCACGATTGCGTAGTGGGTGACGGCGTCGTGTTCTCAAACAACGGAACGCTCGCTGGTCACGTCGAGATAGGTGATCACGCAGTCATGGGTGGTCTCACGGCAGTGCATCAATTTTGCCGGATCGGGCGATTCGCTATCACGGGCGGCTGCTCAAAGATCGTGCAGGATGTGCCGCCGTTTATGATTGCCGACGGTAATCCGGCGAAGATTCGCGGTGTGAACCTCGTCGGCTTAGAGCGAAAAAATTATGCGCCTGAAGCCGTGAAGGTGATCAAGGAGGCGTTTCGCCTGATCTACCGTTCAAAGTACAACACACAGCAGGCAATCGAGGCCATCCGCAATGAACTGCCGGCGAGCCAAGAAGTTCAGCAGATCATCGAGTTCATTCAGACCACTCAGCGCGGGATCATCCGCTAAAACTCGAGTTGTCATCCTGAGTGCCATCGAAACCGACTATTTCGCCGCCGCAAGCTCTGCCTCCATTTTCCGCAGGAGTGGCGCGGCCGGCGCATCCGGGGCGTTTCGCAAAGCGGTGCGCACCAGTTCCAGCGCGCGCTTGGGACTGTTCTGCTTCCTCCACGCATCGACTTCTTCCATCGTGACGCGCAGGAGATCGTCGCGGGCACGATAACAGCGTCGCGCCTGTGGAAAATGTGCGGTCGCTGCCGAGAAATCTCCTTGGGCCGCTTCGATTGCCGCTAAATCTTCCAGCATAGGACAATTCCGCTCCGCTGATGCGGTTTGCCACGCCAGCGAACGGAATTCAGATGGAGGACGGGCCGCATTTTTGACCGCGAATTCGTGGTAGCGCTTCCACTGCGTGTCGGCCGTGGTTGACTCAAGTTGCAGCCACGACGCGAACGGCCGGTAAAGCGGGTCGCCCACCATCACCGTCATCCAGGAAAGCACGCGCACGGCCATGTAGGCGCTCTCGGCAAAAGTGAAGCCGTGCAGCAGCCGGTCGTTAAAGATGTCGAGGTGCGGTGTCAGTTGGAGGTATGGCTCGTAAACGTTGCCGATGCTTGCGGCCGCGCCTTTTGCGATTAATGGCGCAACCCAATTCGCGTTCGCATCGCGCAGCGTGGCGGCGCTGAACGAATGGATATGAACAGCGATCGCGCCCGGTAAAAAATGGAAATCAGGCCGCGCGAACGGTCCTGACACGTTGCCGTTGTACCAGCCGTAATACAACGCCGCATCCGTTATCGGAAAGCCGTTGGGAAAAGTTTCCGGCTTATCATCGTAAATGACCGGAACTCCAACATTATGCAGCTGATCAGCAATCGAGCGGAGCCATTCGTCGCCCATCGCGAAGTCGCCGGTTGTGTTGTGGGCACCATCGACGTAAGCGCGCCCCCACAGTCCGCTTTTCTCTGTCGCAATGGCGTCGGTGATCATGCGCCGCACGACATCTGGACTAGGTCCATCAAGTCGGCAGACGAGGAGTAACACCGCGTTGTCGAAGTCGCCGATTGCGCGGAAATTTTGGAAATAGGGATTCGATCGCTCGCCAGAGATTTGCCGCGAGGAGAGGCCAAGCACCGCGAGCTCGGAGTCGACCGAAGCTTCGTTGCGATTGGCGATGGGCGGCTGGCCCGGCACATCGCCGGGGTAATTGGTCGTGGCCCGAACCTTTAGCGGAACACCTTTAATGACAGCGACGAAGCGGATTGATGTGGCAGTGATCGTTGCGTTTTCGCCGGGCGATCCGCGCAGGATCCACCAATTGCGCGTCTTAAAAATCTCGCGCAGCGGATTCGCGATCGTCCTGTCGTACTCATCGCGACTAATCTCTTCCTCTTGCGGACAATCGAGGCCGACGAGATGATCGCGTGGAATGCCACGCTGGTCGGCGTAAAACTTCGCCAACTGGACCGAATCAGGAACGTTTTTGTTATAAAGCACGATCGTTGATTCGGCGAGCGATTGCTCGGCCCGTGCATCGGGCACGATGATGAGCATGAGCAGTAAGCAACATCGCCTTTTCATCTAGAAGCGAAGCTTGAGCCCGTCATAGGCGATGGAGGTATTCACCGGCAGCCAGGCCTCGTCGGATTGCGGTAATTCGTGGCAGATATGTGTAAAGTACGTCGCGCCGGGTCTGACGTGCGAAGCCACTTCCAAGGCCTGTCCAACACTGAGGTGCGTTGGGTGGGGTTTGTCGCGCAATGCATCGATGATCAGCGCGCTCACGCCGGATACAAGGTCGACAATTGCGTCTGGAACACGGCTGCAATCGCTTAAGTAGGCAACGAGCTTTTCGCCACCGCGCGAGAAGAGATAGCCATTGATCGTCGAGTCGCCGTGCGGCACTGGCAGCGGGGTAACCAGCGTGCCGCCAAGCTTAAAGGGCCCATCGATAACGTATGGCTCCGGCTTGAGATAACCCGGGATCGAGTAGGTGCCTTTGAATGCAAATTCGAATACCCGCTCGAGGTCGCGCATCGTTTCTGGCGAGGCGTAGACCGGCATCGAGCCGCGCGCGTAGGAGAACCGCCGCAGATCATCAAATCCCATGATGTGATCGGTGTGCGAATGCGTGAAGATCACCGCGTCGACTCGGCGGATGTTTTCGCGCAGTGCTTGAGTGCGGAAATCCGTCCCGGTGTCGACCACGAACGCGGATTCCGGCGTCTCGACATAAATCGACGAGCGCGTCCGCTGATCGCGCGGATCGGAAGATCGGCATACGTCGCAGTCGCAGCCAATCATCGGCACGCCTTGTGAGGTGCCGGTTCCCAGAAATGTGAGTGTCAGTTGAGAGCCTTGCTCGCGCAGCCTTTCGGAGTTGAGGGTTGAGAGTGGCGTTGGCAAGCTTCCCAAGACCGGAACATTTATCCCTCATCCTTCATCCCTCAACCTTTCGCATGCCTGCCGTTCTCAATCTGCTGCGGATAAAAAATCTCGCCTTGGTCGAGGAGCTTCAATGGCAGATGCCGGCCGGCTTCATCGCGGTGACCGGCGAGACCGGCGCGGGCAAATCGATCATCATCGGCGCACTGCAGCTTTTGCTCGGCGAACGCGCCGACAAAACTCTCATCCGCACCGGCGCGGAAATGTGCACCGTCGAAGCCGTGTTCGCGGGAGACGGTGTGGACAAGTTGAATCTGCGCCTAATTGAATCGGGCATCGACCCGTGCGGCGACGAGTTGATTCTGAAACGCACATTGTCGACGAGCGGTGCGAACCGCCAGTTCATCAACGGCTCGCCCACCACACTATCGATCTTGAAACAGCTTGGTGATGAACTCGTCGATCTGCACGGGCCGCACGACCACCAATCGTTGCTGTCGCCGGAGAAACAGTTGCAGTTACTCGATTCCTTCGCGCGCGCGCAGGAGCAACTTGATGAGTACCGGAAGCATTACCGGCAATTACAGACGCTTCTCGCCGAACACGCCGCGCTCAACACGGCCGAGACCGCGCGCGAACAGGAGCTCGATCTGCTGCGGCACCAAATCAGCGAGATTACATCGGCCAACCTCGTCGCCGACGAAGAAGAAGAAATCGAGAACCGCTACAAACTGGCGAGTAACAGCAAACGTCTGATCGAACTTGCCAGCTCCGCCGCGAACAAATTGTCCGAAGCCGATGATTCCGTTCTCTCGCAGCTTGCCGACACGCAACGATTGCTGCGTGAGCTGGAAAAGATCGACAATTCCGTTGCGCAATTCTCCGCGGCGCACGCCGCGAGCGTGGTCGAGCTGTTGGAAATTGCGCGTGCGCTGTCCAACTACGCCGAAAAGCTCGACTTGGATCCGGTGCAACTCGCCGCGCTCGAGCAGCGCGTGTCGCTCTTTGAAACTCTGAAGCGCAAGTACGGCGGCTCGATCGCCGATGTGATCGCGTTCGCCGAACGCGCCGCTGAGCGGATGCGTAAGATCGAGGGGCGCGACGAGGAGCTGGAGCGGTTGGCGAAGGAACTCGAGAACGTGCGTGCGCAGCTGAGTCGTGCCGGCGATGCGTTGCGCAAGTTACGATCCACGGCGGCGCCAAAGCTGTCCACGACGATTCGAAGTAATCTTGTCGATCTTGGATTTCGCCAAGCGGAGTTCGAAGCGAAACTCTTCGCGCTCGACGAG
>DASTDG010000071.1:0-3932 GCA_035710475.1 Chthoniobacterales bacterium
GAGCAGGCAAAGGAATACATCCGCGCCGGCGACGCGCTGGGTTTCTATCGCTGTCTTCGCTTCATTAACCCTTCGCCTTATATGTTCTGCCTGAAATTGGGTGACTTCGCCCTCGTTGGCAGTTCGCCGGAGATGCATGTCCGGCTCTCAGGTGATCTGATCGACATTCGACCGATTGCCGGCACGCGGCCCCGCGGCGCGACCGATGCCGCAGACGCGCGAAACGCCGTCGAACTGCTGGCGGACGACAAGGAACGCGCCGAGCACGTGATGCTTGTCGATCTTGCGCGCAACGACATCGGGCGCGTGTCAGAATTCGGCAGTGTGCGTGTGAGCGAATTCATGCAGATCGAGCGTTACAGCCACGTGATGCACATCGTCTCGAACGTCGTCGGGCGCCTGCGTCGGGAATGCACAGCGTTCGATTTGATTAAAGCGACATTTCCAGCGGGGACTGTGTCTGGTGCGCCGAAAATCCGCGCCATGCAAATCATCAGCGAACTGGAGAAAACCCGGCGCGGCTGTTACGCCGGAGCGATCGGCTATATCGGTTTCGACGGTAACCTGGATTCGTGCATCGCGCTCCGTTCTGCCGTTTTGAAAAACGGAAAGGCATATTTCCAAGCCGGCGCGGGCATCGTGGCTGACTCCGACCCGCGGCGGGAATACGAAGAAACCCTCAGCAAAGCGGGGGCAATGGCGAAAGCTTTGGCAATGGCGTCAGGAATCACATGACTACCACGATGATCGAGAGCTCATCTGCACTGCGTCGCATTACGTTACGTCTCATCAACGGTGAACATCTCGGCCGCGCGGAGGCGGGAGAATTTCTGGACGCGCTTCTCGGTCCAGCAGCCACCGACGCACAAATTGCAGCAGCGCTTATTGCCTTGGCAACGAAAGGTGAAACGGCAGAAGAGCTCGCCGGCATGGCTGAGGCAATGCGGGAGCGCGCGATTCAAATCAACTCGCGCCACACACGCTTCATCGATACCGCTGGCACCGGCTCAAGCGCGGCAAAGACGTTTAATGTTTCGACCGCGGCGGCATTTGTCATTGCCGGCGCTGGTCTGCCGGTGGCGAAGCACGGTTCGCGCGCGGCAACATCGCGCTGCGGCAGCGCCGACCTACTCGAGATGCTTGGGGTGAACACCGCCGCCTCGCCCGCGATTGTCGAACGGTGTCTGAACGAGCACGGCATCTGTTTCATTTTCGCACCGCTATTTCACAGGCCGACGGCGCGCGTGGCGCGGGTGCGCCGCGAACTGGGCGTGCATACGACGTTCAATCTGCTGGGCCCATTGACGAATCCGGCGCATCCACCATTTCAAGTGATCGGAGTGTGGCATCACTCGTTGCTCGAGCCGGTCTCGTCGGCGCTCGCCTTATTGGGCGCGAAGAACGCCTGGGTCGTAAACGGCAGCGATGGCCTGGATGATGTCACACTGGCAGGCGAGACCTTCGTCGCTGCTTGCCGCGGCAATGGCGCAACCGTCAAGACCCTCACGATCGTGCCGGAAGAGTTCGGTGTAGCGCGTCGATCGCTCGATCACATCCGCGGCGGTGGACCGGCTGAAAACGTGCAGCTGGTCCGCGCAATTCTCGGCGGGGAGAAAAACAAAGAGGTCGCGGTCGCGCGTGATCTCGTAATCATTAACGCGGCGGCCGCGCTTCACGTTGCCGGAGTTGCGCACGATCTGCGCGAGGCGGCGGCACTGGCTCGCGACAGTATCGACAACGGCTGCGCATTAGCGAAGCTGGATGCACTGGTGCGGGAGACAAATCGAAAATCGTGAGCAGAGATTTTCTTGCCGAGATCATCGCGCGAAAGCGGCGCTCAGTCGCCGCGCAGCGCGGCAGGATCGACATCGAGGCGCTGCGGGCGCAGGCGCTCCAGCGGCGGGGAAACGCCAGCGCTCATCGTTTGCGGCAGGCGTTACGAGCGGCATCCCCGGAAATCAAAATCATCGCCGAATTCAAACGCAGGTCGCCCTCCGCCGGTGCAATTCGCCAAGCTGGGACTGTGGGCGAGATGGTGCGGAGCTACGAGCGCGGTGGCGCGTATGCGGTGTCCGTTCTGACCGATGAGGAGTATTTCGGCGGTTCGATTCTCGATCTTGCCGAGGCGCGTGCGGCGATGCAGCTCCCGCTTTTGTGCAAAGATTTCATTGTTGATCGGCTCCAGCTTTATCAAGCAGCCGCCGCTGGCGCGGACGCAGTTTTGTTGATTGTAGCGGCGCTGAGTGGCGACTCGTTAGGCGAATTGCGAGCAACTGCTGAAAACGAACTGGCGCTCGATGCATTGATTGAAGTGCATACCTTGGCCGAGCTCGAACGCGCCGCTGAAATCGGTGCAGCCATCATCGGCGTCAACAATCGCGATCTCCACACGTTCGATGTCTCGCTCGACGTCAGTGAGCGGCTCATCAACAAGGCTCCGACAGGCGCGTTGATCGTAAGCGAAAGCGGACTCGCTGAACCAGCAGCTTTACATCGCCTTCACGCACTTGGCTTCGATGGTTTTTTAATTGGCGAAGCATTGATGCGCGCCTCGGATCCAGAAGCCGCGCTGCGTAAATTGCTCGCCTCGGCCGAAGATCGACAATATCCAGCGGTTCGAGTTTCAAGACCATGAAGCAAGTGCAGGTAAAAATTTGCGGCGTCACAAACATGCAAGATGCCCACACCTGCGCCGAGCTCGGCGCCGACATGATCGGCCTGAATTTTTATCGCGAGAGCCCGCGTTACATCGAACCTGAAGCCGCGCGGGAAATTGTGGCGTCGGTCGGGAAGGACGTTTGTCCGGTCGCGGTGTTCGTTGAGCCGGCACTCGAACATGTCCGCAACCTTGCACAGACTGTCGGCCTCACGACCGTTCAATTGCACGGAGATGTCTCGTCGGAAATGTGCGGTGAACTGGCGCGCGAATTTCGGGTGATCCGTGCACTTTGCACACATGGCGAGTTCCGGCCGCATGACGCAGTGCAGTTTCGAGCTTGCGACGTGCTCTTGGATGCGGCTCATCCGCAGTTGCACGGCGGCACTGGAACGACCTGCAATTGGTCAGCGGCTCGCGCAACGCTGCCATTCACGCGTTTTCTGATTTTGTCGGGCGGTTTGAATGTCCAAAACGTGCGCGAGGCGATCGCGGCGGTTCAACCACAGGCGGTCGACGTTTGCAGCGGGGTCGAACTTGCGCCCGGCGCGAAGGATCGTGCCGCAGTGGAGCAATTCATCGCGGCCGTTCGCGCGGTCGGAGTTGCGGAGCTCACTCGGTCGGCCTAACGAATGCAAAGATCGACAATCACGCGGAGCGAGCCGGACGAGCAGGGACATTGGGGCAAATACGGCGGCCGTTATGTTCCGGAAACGTTGGTTGCGCCTCTCGAAGAACTTACGGCCGAGTTCGCGCGTGCGCGACAAGACGGCGAATTCTGGCGGGAACTGGACGAATGGCGGCGCGATTACTGCGGTCGGCCGACGCCGTTGTTTCACGCGCGGCGGCTGACGGAACACGCCGGCGGCGGGCAAATTTACCTGAAGCGCGAAGACCTTTTGCACACCGGCGCACACAAGATCAACAACGCCATGGGCCAGGCGCTGCTCGCCTGCCGCATGGGCAAACGTCGCGTCGTTGCCGAGACCGGCGCGGGGCAGCACGGCGTCGCGACTGCGACAGTGTGCGCGCTTTTCGGCTTGCGTTGCATTGTTTATATGGGCGCAGAAGATGTGCGGCGTCAGGCGCTGAACGTTTTCCGAATGCGGCTGCTCGGCGCGGAAGTGGTGACCGTGAACGCCGGAACGCGCACGCTGAAGGATGCGATCAATGAAGCGTTGCGTGATTGGGTTACGAACGTGCACGACACGTACTACCTGCTCGGCAGTGCGCTTGGACCGCATCCATATCCGCTGATGGTGCGCGAATTCCAGAG
>DASTDG010000072.1:0-5638 GCA_035710475.1 Chthoniobacterales bacterium
TTAGGGAAAGCGCGCGCGCGAACACAACGATTGTCATCATTAAAACGGCAGTCGTAGTTTTCGTCATCGCGTTCGGCGCGTTCATGGTGCATCCGACGAACTGGCACCCGTTCGTGCCGAACGGTTTTGCCGGAGTAATGAGCGGAGCGGCGATCGTTTTCTTTGCCTTCATCGGGTTCGACGCCGTCTCGACCACGGCAGAGGAAACGCGCAATCCGCAGCGCGACATGCCCATCGGCATCATCGTGAGCTTAATCATCTGCACCCTGCTGTATGTACTGATGTCGGTGGTGCTGACCGGCATAAAAAAATACACCGTGTATACGGGAGACGCGGCGGCCGTGGCGACGGCCTTCGCGGGCCGGCCGTGGGCACAAGCACTCGTCAGCGCCGGGGCGCTGGCCGGCACGACTTCGGTGTTGCTCGTTTTTCAACTCGGCCAGCCACGCATCTTCATGGCGATGGCGCGCGACGGATTGCTCCCGCGGTATTTCGCAAAAATTCACCCACGCTTCCGCACGCCCTACGTCACCACCATTTGGACGGGCGTGATTGTCGGCGGCGTGGCGATGGTTACGAACATCGGCGATCTGGCTGACCTAACGAATATCGGGACACTCTTCGCATTCATTCTCGTCTGTTTCGGCGTGAATGTTTTGCGCAAAGTCGCGGCCGAACGTCCCCGGCCATTTCGCGTTCCGTGGGTGCCGGTGTTTCCGATTCTCGGCGTTGTTCTTTGCGTCGCGCTAATGCTTAGTCTGCCGGTAATGACGTGGATTCGTTTCGTCGTGTGGCTCGCGATCGGACTCGTGATTTATTTCCTCTACAGCGTTCGCCACAGCAATCTGCGACGCGGTCTCGACGTCGGCCCGACCGAAGACATTCCGCCGCCGATCGTTAAAACTTAAGATCGACATGTGCCCGGTGGATCGGCCGCTCCGCGGGCGATGTTAAATAATGCGGCGTTCGCCGCCAAAATAACCATCGAGCTCGGAGAGCTCGATCCACCTGAGACGCTATGCCGGTTTTTGCGCGAGCGAGACTTTATCATCGACTTCCGGCCATTCGAACAGCGTTGTCTTCGCCGGATCGAGGCCGAGCGGCTTCACTTGTTCCACAAACCAATCGCGCCGCTCGGGATCGTCATATGGCCGCGTTGCGTCGACTTCATCTCCCCAGCGTTTGATTTCCCCGGGCGTTTTCTTTTCGCCATTCGCGTCGAGCCATTCCGCCATTTGCTGGTCGCTCGCGCCATTTTCGATCTGCGCTTTGAAATCGGCCCCTTTTACGCCTTTGAAGCCGAAGAGCATGTTGTCGAGCGGGCAATCGAAATGGTATTCGCCGATATTCCCGGCGACAAGCGCGCGGCATTTATCGATTGTCCGCCCGAGAATGGCGTAGCCGCCAATCCGAATCCGTGGACTGCGCGGTGCTTCCTTGGTCAGGTCTTTTCCTATGACGTTCTTGTGCATGATTCAGCCTAGCGCCAAATGTTCTGACCGCAACGGCGGTACGATTCGCAAACGCAGCCGGCACCCTTCGCGCGAATTAATTTTATATGGCACAGCAAAAGGAAATTATCTCGACGATCAACAGCTTGATCGAAACCCTCAAAGACGGTCAGGAAGGCTTCAAACAAGCCGCCGATGCAGTCAAAGACCCGCAGTTGAAGTCGCTCTTCCGTGACTATTCGCAGCAGCGCTCTCGCTTCGTCGGCGAACTGCAAAGTCAGGCGCGCACCCTCAGTGAAAGCGAGCCGGAGAAAACCAGCAGCGCGGCCGGCGCGATGCACCGAGCCTGGATCAACATCAAATCCGTTGTCACCAGTGGCGACGATCACGCTATTCTTGCCGAATGCGAGCGTGGCGAAGATTCCGCGGTCAACGAATACAAGAAAGCGATGGAAGACGAGCTTTCATTGCCCTTGCGCGAAATCGTCTCGCGGCAGTACAGCGAAATCAAAAGCGCGCATGATCGCGTGAAGCAATTGCGCGACGCTACGAAGTAGCGCGCGCCAATCGCAAGATCGACATCTGCAGGGCGCGGCGAAGATGGCGCCGTGCTACTGTCTCGTCCGCGTGACGAAGATGGCGTGTCGATTTTGGCTCTTGTTTTGCTTCATCGCGCGCCTCGAGGCGGTCGACAAAATCGCACCAACGCCGCCGGGAAAACTTTATCACGGTTGCTTCTGGGACGGCAGCGCAACGGACAAACACGACCCGACCGAGCACGATGTCACGCCGGGCGAGGTCGCGCGCTACGAACAGGCCGTCGGAAAGAAAACCGCGTGGGTCTACTTTTCGGACAACTGGTTCGAGTCGCGCAAATTTCCCAGCGAGATGTGCGGCTGGATCCGCCAGCTTGGCAAAGTGCCATACGTCCGTTTGATGTTGCGGTCCGATCTCGATCAGAGCCACGCGGAGAGAACTTTTGCGCTGAAAAAAATCATTAGCGGCGAGTTTGACCTCGATCTTCGGACGTGGGCGGGCGAGGCAAACGCGTTTGGCTCGCCCATTCTCATCGAGTGGGGCACGGAGCCGAACGGGGATTGGTTCGGTTGGAACGGGAAATGGAACGGCGGCGCACGCGTCGGCCCGCAGCTTTACGTCGCTGCTTACCGGCACATTGTCGATCTTATGCGCGCTCAGGGGGCCGACAATTTGACCTGGATCTGGCATGTCAACTGGCTCGATCAACCGGAACGGAAATGGAACCGCTTCGAGAATTATTTCCCCGGCGCAAATTATTGTGACTGGCTTGCGCTCAGCGCCTATGGGCCGACTACGCCGACGATGCGCGACGGCACCGAGAGTCTGCGCTTCAAACTGGGCCAAGCTTATCCGCGCCTAACGAGTCTCGCGCCGGGCAAGCCGATCATCATCGCTGAGTTCGGCTGCGATTTGCACAACCGGCACGTTGATGTTGTGAGTTGGACGAAACGGGCGCTCGACGATCTGTTCTCCGGCTCTTGGCCGGCCATTATTGGCTTCTGTTGGTGGAACGAAGGCTGGCAAAACGACAACCGAAAGAAACACGACACCGATATGATCATCCTGCACAATGTCGATCTTACACGCGTATTTCGCGACGAGTTCGCCGAACACGCCAACAAAATTCAGGAGACGCCGGTTGTAAAGTAACGCAAGCGTCTCGCTTGCAATCCTTTTGATTTCGCAAGCCGGAGGCTTGCGCTACATTCGCCCGATGGTCGAAGTCTCGATCGATTACGCCGGCAACATGCATTGCGATGCGACCCACGGGCCGTCGCAATCGAAGCTATCGACCGACGCGCCGACCGATAACAAAGGCAAGGGCGAAGCATTCTCGCCGACTGACCTCGTCGCGACCGCGCTCGGCACATGCATGAGCACAATTATGGGCATGAAAGCCGAAGAGCTCGGTCTCGACATTCGCGGGATGAAAGTGTCGGTGAAAAAAGAGATGTCGAAAGACGCGCCGCGCCGCATCGTCGCATTACCCTCAGAAGTTCACATTCCGCTGCCCCGGGACAACCCGCACCGCGAAGCTCTCGAGCAAGCCGCGCTCAATTGTCCTGTGCACAAAAGCCTGCCCTCTGAAATCGAGCGACCCACAAAATTTTTCTGGGAAGGCTAAAGGGCCGCGCCACCCGGCGCCGGAATCGACATGCGGATCAGGAAAGCAGTCGAAGCTGACATTCCCAAACTACTGCCGCTGATGCGCGAGCTGGCAGTGTTTGAAAAATACGACCAGGCGTTCGCGATTACGGAAGAGGTTTTGCGCGAACAGGGATTCCGGCGTTCGCCCCCCGATTTCCACTGTCTCGTGGCGGACAATGAAACGGAGTTAGCGGGATTTGTTGTTTATTACTTTGTTCCATTCACGTATCGGGCAACGCCCAATCTCGTCATCAAGGAATTGTACGTGATGGAGGCGAAACGCAGTCAGGGCGTGGGCGAGTTGTTGATGAAAGCGACCGCGCAAGAGGCGATTCGCGCCGGCTGCGGCATGATTAAATGGTGGGTGGCGAAATGGAACGAGCGTGGCATCGCATTTTACGAGCGGCTCGGTGCGCAGATCGATTCCGACTGGCACGAGTTTCAATTATCGGAGGCGGCGATCCGCGACCTCGCAGCTTCGTAACTAGACGGCGACAGGTTCTTTCGATTGCGTCGATGGCGCGGGCGCCGGCTCGTCGAGCAGCTTGTTGAAATTGCGCGCCTCTCGGTTTTTCCAGGCGCCTTTGTGCCAGGCGTAGCCGGCGATGAGCGGCAACGCGATTGTCGCCTCGGCGTAAACCATCTGCTCTGAACCCTGGTCGACTTTTCCCCAGGAGTTCGCTTCCCTGAGGGTCGAGCCGCTAAGCGCGCCGTCGCGCACGTCGGCCACGGTGATCTGCACCGCGTATTTGTGCATGCCGACATCGAAACCGAGATAATCGGCTGCGACCACGGTGTCCTGCGCGAAATTTTTTGGGACGCCTCCGCCGATCATGAACAAGCCGCTGGTTTTCGCCGCGATTTTAAGCCGGGTGAGCTCGAGAAAATCCTTCGCCGAATCGATGCTTACGTGCCGATCGGGATTATTCCACTGGTGCGCGACTAAGCCAAAGCCGGCGCTGCAATCGCTGAAGGCGGGGCAAAAAATTGGAAGATTTTGTTCGAATGCCGCGAGCACAACTGAATCGCGCGTTTTCGCGTTCTTCGTTAGGTAATGGCCCATTTCTCGGATGAACTCGCGCGAGGAATATGGCCGCGGCTCGAGCGCATCGGCGATTTCGCCGCAGGTGTTGTCACAAATCCGGAGCTGGTCTTCGTCGATGTAAGTGTCGTAAATGCGGTCGATGGCGAGACGACGCAGCACGTCATCGTTCATGAAGATGTCGCCCTTGTAGTGCTTGAAGCCGAGCGCTTCGAAGAAATCTTGATCAACGATGATTGCGCCGGTCGAAACGATCGCGTCGACCATGTTGTGCCGGACAAGATCGACAATCACTTGCTTCAGCCCGGCAGAGATGAGTGAGCCGGCGAGGCAGAGAATGATGGCGCAATCTTTCTCGCGCAGCATCGCATCGTAAATATGCGCCGCGCGGCCGAGGTCGCGCGCGGAGAACGCCATCTTCGACATCACCTCGACCATGTCAACGACGTCGAATTGCTTGATGTCGATGTGCTCGATTTCTTCGACGAGAAGTTCGGATTTTTTCGGGTTCATATTTCAGGGTAGCGCAAGCTTCCAGCTTGCGAATAAAACAAATACAAGCCAGAGGCTTGCGCTACTTTTCCGGATACAGCCATTGCATGTAATCACGCACGCCGTCCTCCAGCGGGTAGCGCGGTTCGTAGCCGAGTGCGCGCCGCGCCTGGCTCAGGTCGGCTTCGGTAAAGTTTTGGTAATGAGCATGTGGGTTCTCGATGTAATCGGGCCGGAATTTGGTCCCGAGGCAGTTATTGAGAACATCGATAAGTTCGTTGAATGAGCGCGCCTGGCCGGAGCCGAGATTGTAGATCCCGCTCTCCCGCGCTTCGAGCGCGCCAATCGTGGCGGCGACGGCATCCTTCACATAAACGAAGTCGCGCTTTTGTTCGCCATGCTTGAAGATGCGCGGCCGCTGACCGGCCCGCATCTGCTGCGCGAGATGATAAACCATGCTGGCAGG
>DASTDG010000073.1:0-2895 GCA_035710475.1 Chthoniobacterales bacterium
GTCACAAAGCCGTACAAATTGGTGACGCTCGACTTGCGACCGGAAAAAACCGTTGTCCACGTCGGCGATGCGACGATTGGCGGGAGCGAACTGGCCATCATCGCCGGGCCGTGCGCGATCGAGAGCCGCGATCAAGCGCTGGCTGTTGCCAAAGCCGTGCAAAAAAGCGGCGCGCGTTTCTTTCGCGGCGGAATTTGGAAGCCGCGAAGCTCGCCTTACGCGTTCCGCGGTCTTGGGCCGAAAGGGTGGGACATCATGCGCGAAATTCGCGAGAAATTTGGCCTCAAGGTTGTAACCGAAGCGCTGAATGAATCGAACATCGACATGATCGAGCAATATGGCGATGTCATTCAGATTGGCGCGCGCAACATGCAAAATTTTCCGCTGCTGGAGCGGGCCGGTCGTTCCAAGCTGCCGGTGCTATTGAAGCGCGGCATGGCGGCGACGTTGGAGGAATGGCTGCTCGCAGCCGAATACATTATGGCCGAGGGCAATTACAATGTGATCCTTTGCGAGCGCGGGGTGCGCACGTTTGCTCAGCACACACGCAACACGCTCGACCTGGCGGCAGTGCCGGCGATTCGGAGCATTTCGCACCTGCCGGTAATCGTCGATCCCTCGCACGGCAGCGGCAACACCTACATGGTGACCCCGCTGGCGCGTGCAGGCGTCGCGGTCGGAGCCGATGGCATCATGGTCGAGGTGCATAACGACCCACGGGTTGCACTTTCGGATGGCGCACAGGCACTCACGCCGGCGCAATACGACGAACTGATCGAAGAGATCCGGGCAATTCGCGCGGCGACTCCGCGTTTGCGATGAGTAATTGTCGATCTTGCATTTCTTAGCCCGGAGTTCTTCCAGCCATGGTTCTGCTCCTCGATAACTACGACTCTTTTACCTACAACCTCGCCCAATATTTTGGCGAACTTGGGTGTGAGCTTGTTGTAAAACGCAACGACGAGATCTCACTCGAGGAAGTGGCCGCGCTGCGGCCGCGACATATCTGCATTTCACCCGGGCCGTGCACGCCGCGCGAAGCCGGAATTAGCAAAGACGTTATTCTGCATTTTGGCCGTGAGATTCCGCTGCTCGGTGTATGTCTCGGGCACCAATGCATCGCGGAGGCTTACGGCGGCAAGGTCATCCGTGCTCCGCGCGTGGTGCATGGCAAAGCCTCCCAAATCCGACATAACGGCGACGCTTTATTTGCTGATCTGCCGAATCCGTTTCTCGCCGGGCGGTATCATTCGCTGCTCGTCGAACGAAATTCGTTGCCGAGCTGTTTGGAAATTACAGCCGAGACTGACGATGGAGAAATCATGGCCCTTCACCACCGCGAGTTTCCCGTCCACGGCGTGCAATTCCATCCGGAGTCAGTGTTGACGCAGAACGGACGAAAAATCCTCGAGCGTTTTCTCTCGATCGCTGCACCCGCATGACGGCGCACATCAGCCCGACTCTGGAGCAGTTCCGCGAGTTTGCGCAGCGCGGCAACGTGGTTCCGGTGTTTGCCGAATTCGTCGCTGACGGTGAGACGCCAATTTCCGCGTTCCAGAAACTCAGCGGGGCGACTTGCAGCTTTCTGTTTGAGTCGACGGAAAAGAACGATGTGTCCGGCCGGTTCTCGTTCGTCGGCAGTGACCCGCGTCTCATCGTACAAAGCTTCGGCCGAGAGATACGTGTGATCGATCCAGCGGGCGAGCAGCGTTTCGCGGCTGCCGAGGACCCTCTCGATGAGTTACAGAAGCTAATGGCGCGTTATCAATTGGCCGCACGCGATGATCTGCCCCGGTTCGCCGGAGGCGCGGTTGGTTTTCTCGGCTACGAAGCGGTCAAGTTTTTTGAGCCGAGTGTACCTGTCGCCGAACGTGACGAACTACAGTTACCCGAACTGCTCTTCATGCTCACGCGCAGTGTCCTCGTATTTGATCATCGCTTGCGCACTTTAAAGGTGATCGTTAACGCATTCGTCGAAGACGGCCCGCTCGAGAAGGTTTATACACGTGCCGCCGAAGCCATTGGCGAAATTGTCCGCCGGCTCGCCCAACCAACTGAGCTACCATTTGTTACGAACGTCGCGGCCGAGGCCGTGGCATCGCAGAGTAACTTCGGGCGCGATGAGTTCGAAAGCGCGATTGAGCAGGCAAAGGAATACATCCGCGCCGGCGACGTTTATCAGGTTGTCTTGTCGCAACGATTCGAGGCGAGCTTCGCCGGCGACGCGCTGGGTTTCTATCGCTGCCTTCGCTTCATTAACCCTTCGCCTTACATGTTCTGCCTGAAATTGGGTGACTTCGCGCTCGTTGGCAGTTCGCCGGAGATGCACGTCAGGCTCGCAGGTGATGGAATCGACATTCGACCGATTGCCGGCACGCGGCCCCGCGGCGCGACCGATGCCGAAGACGCGCGAAACGCCGTCGAACTGCTGGCGGACGACAAGGAACGCGCCGAGCACGTGATGCTTGTCGATCTTGCGCGCAACGACATCGGGCGCGTCGCAGAATTCGGCAGTGTGCGTGTGAGCGAATTCATGCAGATCGAGCGTTATAGCCATGTCATGCACATCGTCTCGAACGTCGTCGGCCGGCTGCGTCGGGAATGCACAGCATTCGATTTGATAAAAGCGACATTTCCAGCGGGGACTGTGTCTGGTGCGCCGAAAATCCGCGCCATGCAAATCATCAGCGAACTGGAGAAAACCCGGCGCGGCTGTTACGCCGGAGCGATCGGCTATATCGGTTTCGACGGTAAACTGGATTCGTGCATCGCGCTCCGTTCTGCCGTTTTGAAAAACGGAAAGGCATATTTCCAAGCCGGCGCGGGCATCGTGGCTGACTCCGACCCGCGGCGGGAATACGAAGAAACCCTCAGCAAAGCGGGGGCAATGGCGAA
>DASTDG010000074.1:0-5894 GCA_035710475.1 Chthoniobacterales bacterium
GAGCAACATCCCGGACGCGCGTTGCACGACGCCGCCACCGAAGCAGGCAAAGACACGATGTTCCTCATTCGGGTGACGCATTCTTCCGGCATGCTGGAAGGCAAATACACTGCCGAAACGACCTTCCCACCGACGGACCATCGCAGTCATCGCCCGCGCAGTTGGCTGCTCAATGGCATTAAAAAGGTCGAGCAATTGCGCTTTCTTGAAAACGCCGACCGCACATTGGGCCAAGCAGCGTTGCAATGGCTGCTCGCCGATGATCGCGTCGCCTCCACGCTGCCGAACATCTACAACGAAGAACAGCTCGTCGAGTTCGCCAAAGCGCCAGAGTGTCCGTCGCTTACGCGCGACGATTTGGATAAGATCGACAATCTCTACGCGAAGAACTTCGGCGTAGAAGAGGAACTGCCGAAATTCAAGGGCACGATGGGGCTCCCCCGACAAACCGCAGCGGCCTAGCAGTTCCAATTCTGAGTTACAGCAACTGATACGGGTCGACGTCGACCCCCACCGCCACGTCTTCAGGCAACGGCAGTTTGTCCAACGTCTCGCGGACGAGCCGGCTCAAACGCATGATCGCTGCGCCGCGGAGCAGAATGTGAAAACGAAATTGTCCCTGCAATTTCTCGAGCGGCGCGGGCATTGCGTCACCGAGCATGAATTCGGGCGTGATTGCCTCGCGCAAGCGACGGACGAGCGTTTCGGCGGAGAGTTTCGCCCGGCCTTCATGCGCCGAGCGGATAGTGATCAAAATGGCGTGTTTGAACGGGGGGAAATCGCAGCGCTCGCGAAACTCGAGCTCCTGCTGGAAATAACCGGCGAAATCGTGATGTCGCGCGAACTGAATGGAAGGGCTGAACGGTGTATAAGTCTGGACAAAAACTTCACCGGTCCTTTCGCCCCGCCCGGCGCGACCGGCGACTTGGGTCAGCAATTGAAATGTGCGCTCGCCCGCGCGGAAATCCGGCAGATGCAGGGCGAGATCCGCGTTGATGATGCCGACCAGCGTCACGTTCGGAAAATGCAGGCCCTTCGCGATCATTTGTGTCCCGACGAGAATGTCGATCTTGCCGGTGCGAAAATTCCGTAGCGTTTCACGATACGCTTCCTTGCGCGTCATGGAATCGGCGTCCATACGGCGGACGGCAGCCTTCGGGAAAATCTCTGAAACGGTCGACTCGACTTTCTCAGTGCCGAAGCCGGCGTAAACCAGCGCGTCCTGGCCGCACGCCGGGCATTTTTTCGGAACAGCCGCGGTGTGCCCGCACAAATGACAGCTCAAACGCGAAGCATGCCGATGGAACGTGAGTGCGACACTGCAATTCGGACAATTGCGTGCTTCACCGCAATTGCTGCACAACAGCGATGTCGAAAAGCCGCGCCGGTTTAGAAATAGAATCGTCTGCTCGCGTTTCTCCAGCCGGTCGGCAATAGCCTGCAACAATTTCTCGGACAATATCGACAAGCTCTTTTGTTTGCGCCGTTCCTGGCGAAGATCGATAATCCGCATGGTCGGCATCTGCTGCTCGTCGACGCGTTGGGTCAAAGTCGCGAGATCGTATTTACCGATGGTCGCGTTGTAGTAACTCTCGAGTGACGGCGTGGCGCTGCCGAGCACGACCGCGCATCTCTCCATCTTCGCCCGCACGACCGCAACGTCGCGCGCATGATACCGCGGCGCTTCCTCCTGTTTGTAGGTGGTCTCGTGCTCTTCGTCGACGATGATGAGCCCGAGATTCTTCAGGGGCGCGAACACCGCACTGCGCGCGCCGATCACAATGCGGGCTCGACCGGAATGGATCTTGTGCCATTCGTCGTGCCGCTCGCCTTCAGACAAATGGCTGTGTAACACCGCGACGATGTCATGCGCTTCGGCAAAACGACCTTTGAAGCGCTCGACCGTTTGCGGCGTCAGAGAAATTTCCGGGACCAGCACAATGGCGCTGCGCCCGCGGTCGAGCGTGGCACGGATAGCTTGCAAATAAACTTCCGTCTTTCCGCTGCCGGTCACGCCCTGGAGCAAAATCGGCCGGGCATTTTCGGACGAAGCAAGTGCTTCAGTTATCTTCTTTAGCGCAAACGTTTGCTCTTCGTTTAGTCGTAGGTTGCTCGTTGCGATAAACTGTTCGTCGGCGTGCGGATCGCGCTCGACCGCTTCTTCGCTGAGTTTGGCCAAGCTGCGGCTGACCAGCGCACGCAGGGTCTGATTGTCGAGCGACAGTTTGCGCAACAGGCGCGCGGCTGGTACCGGCGCTTTCAAATGCGTAATGGCCTCAAGGAGTTCGGCCTGTCGCGGCGCGCGTCTCCGTAACTGCTCGAGCTCTTGATTGTCGATCTTTCCGCCGGGACCAACAAAGAGCTGTTTCTTCCAGCCAACCTCCGCTTTGCGAATGACCTGCGGCAGCACGCTGCGGATGACTGTTTCCAGAGGGCAGCAGTAGTACGCGCTCATCCATTTTGCCAGCTCGAGCAGCGGTTCACTGACGATCGGCGCGTCGCCCACTACTGCTTCGATCGGGCGAATGCCCTCGGCATCGCTCTGTTCGAGCGTCGCGACAACCGTCGCCAGCGCGGATTTGTCGCGAAACGGAACGCGCACGCGCGAGCCGACAGTGATGCGCTCAGCGAGCGTTTCCGGCACCGCGTAATCGAGTTCGCGCCGAATCGCGCGATCGATGATCACACGGGCATAGCTGGGCTTCATCATCTGCGAGACCTCGTAATCGTGCTCGTGCTCGGGCTTATCATCGACTATTTATCGGCGAAGTTTTCTCGAGCACGAGCACGATTGAATGATCAAGTTTGTTTTCAAGCTCGCCCTCTGCATTTTACTCGCGCTTGCCGGTTGCCTGGGCTACATCGGCCTGCGCTCCGGTGATCCGCTCTACAGCGTTTACGAATGGATCAGCCCGGCGCGTTTTCAGCAATACGATAGGTTGATCCGCACCGCGGCAGCGCAGCAGCAGCTCGACCCAATGTTAATTAAAGCGCTGATTTGGCGCGAAAGCCGGTTTGATACACAAAAGCACGGCAGCGCCGGCGAACGCGGCCTGATGCAGGTAAGCGAGCGCGCCGCCAATGAATGGGCGCGCGAGAATAAAATCGACAATTTCCATGCGGAAGGGCTTTTCGATCCGCAAACCAATCTACGAGCCGGCACGTGGTATCTCCGGCGTGCATTCGATCACTGGCAAGCGCAGCCGGACCCGTTGCCATTTGCGCTGGCCGAATACAATGCGGGTGCCAGCCGTGTCCAACGCTGGGTTGGCGGAAATGAAGCCGTCCCTCTAGCCCGGAAGGAATTTCTGCGTCGGATCGATTTTCCCGCTACGCGCAAATACGTCGAGCAAATCATTGCTCGCTACAACTTCTACAAACGCCGCGGGCGGATGTGAGCGATTCTGCAGAAAGGCCAAATCGCACCTTGTTATTCCGTCTCGCGAGGGTAAAGTCGGCAGTTCTCTCCATGAATAATCTCTGCCATGCTGTGGCGAACATGCGCCGTCCGGCCGGCGTCACGTGCGCTGTCGCTGGTATTATGCTCGCCACGTTTGCCCTGAATGCCGCAACGCGCGCTCCGGGGCCGCTCGCTCCTGTGCCAAGCGCACCTGCGGTGGCAAGACATGTGAGCCACGCCGACCGCGAAGCGCCGCCCAATCTGAGCCAGGGCCCGGCAACGGTCGAGATCGAGCCGCCGCAAGTATCGGCCCCGACACGAAGCAGCTTTATGACGACCTGGCAGCGTGTGCCAGGAGCGCGCGGTTATCGGCTGGATGTTGCCACAGATTCTTCCTTTACGCAGTATGTTGAAGGATATCGCGATCTTGACGTGGGAAACGTCACCGGATGCAGTGTGACCGGCCTGAGTGGCGGCACGACCTATTATTATCGGGTCCGCGCCTACGACAGCACCAGCACGAGTGCCAATTCCGAGGTAATGGCTGCAAGCACGGCAGCCACCGCCGGTCTTGTCATGCACGCTTACTTCGACCGCTCGATCACCGGCAACCCGAACGCTGCCGCGATCGAGGCGATGATCAATCGCTGCGTCGCCATTTTCGAGTCGCTGTTCAGCGATCGTGTGACCATCAACATTCTTTTCCGTTATGCCACCACGGCACCAGACGGTTCGCGCTTGCCCTCTGGTGCGATCGCCTACAGCCAATATGTGATCTACCCCCTGCCATGGGGCGCCTACATCAACGCATTACGTGCCGATGGTAAGACGAGCAACGATGCGAAAGCAAACGCGACCCTGCCCGGCTCCCCCCTTTCCAGTAACATCGAGCCGGCCAGTGCCGATGGCCGAGCGCTCGGTTTCAACACGCCTCCAGCAATGTTTGGAAACGGCGATGTCGGCGATGGCGGCCCGTACGACGGGATCGTCACGCTTAATTCAGCTGAGCCGTACAAGTTCAGTCGTCCGCCCAGTCCGGGGTATTTTGACGCGCAGCGCTCAACCGAGCACGAGATGGACGAGGTGATTGGGCTGGGCTCCCGATTAGGAGGCAGCAGTAACAATTTGCGACCGCAAGACTTGTTTAGCTGGTCATCGCCGGGGGTCAGAAACGTCAGCCCGAGAGGCACACGCTACTTCTCAATAAACGGTGGCAGCACTAACATCGTTAACTTCAACCAAGATTCCGACGGCGACTTTGGCGATTGGCTCAGCGCGACCTGCCCGCAGGCGCACCCCTATGTGCAGAATGCGTTTGCGTGCACCGGCCAGTTCTCCGACATCGCGCCCACCTCTCCCGAAGGCATTAATCTCGATGTTATCGGTTACAACTTGGTGAGTGCAGCCTTACCGCAACCAACTGACTTTAACGGCGACAAACACCCCGACTACGTGCTCTACAACACGTCCACGCGCCAGACGGTGTTTTGGTTCCTTAACAATAATGTCTTGCTAAGCGGCTACGCTGGCCCAACTCTGCCGGCAAACTGGCGAATAGCTGACGTCGCCGACTTTAACCGGGACGGGCACCCGGACTTCGCCTTGTTCAACCCGAGCACGTTACAGACGGTCATCTGGTATTTCTCTGGAGCTAAGCTTCTGTCCGGCGCTGCTGGTCCCACTCTTCCCACCGGTTGGCAGTTAGTCGCAACAGCGGACTTCAACGCCGACGGCAGACCCGATTACGTGCTCTACAATCCAGGCACGCGCCAAACCGTACTCTGGTTGATGAATAACAATGTCCACATCGGCAGCGCCTTTGCACCGACTCTCGCAACCGGCTGGACCATCGCTGGTGTCGCTGATTTTAACCGCGACGGCAAAACCGACTACCTGCTCTTCAATGCGGGCACCGGCCAGTCGAGGATCGCCTATTTATCCGGAGCAACACTTTTGGCAGTGCACGACGGACCGGCGATTGGCAGCGGCTATCAACTCGTTGGAACGAGTGATTTCAACGGCGACGCCAAACCTGATTACGTGCTGTTCAAGCCCAGCACCGGTCAAACGCAAATCTGGTACCTGGACAATTATCTCTTCATGGGGACAGCTACCGGCCCGACTCTGCCGGCCGGATGGATTTTAGCTGCGCCCTAATATGGTAGTGAGCGACTCGTTCACTAAGATTCCTGACTCCCAAAGCGTCGTTAGAATAAGCTTGTAATTTCAGGGCGACGGACATAGCCTGCCAAGCCTCGAATGAATAAAGCAGTCGAGGCGGGCGGCCGAGCGCGTCGGCTCATCGCGCTCGGCTTGTGTCTTCCTGTTGTTGTTATTACGGGCTTCGCCATCCAAGCTGGCACGCGCGGTTACGGTGACTCTGCTGTTTCAGATAGGACGGTTATGTCGGGGCCGCTGGTGGGCTGGCATGTGGTGCGCACTGACTCTGAAACCGCCATCGAACAGATGAATGCGAACCAATCACTTGCGCGCG
>DASTDG010000075.1:0-2385 GCA_035710475.1 Chthoniobacterales bacterium
CAGGTGATTTTTCCACGCAAGGCCGCGGCATTTGTGCGCCAACACGCCAAGGACTTTGACGTTATCGATAGTTTGCTCGGGACGCTGCCGTTTCGAAAACCGCGATTGCGCTTTAACGGTCTGCTCGTCGCGCGCTCCGTCGGGCTCTACCGGCTTTACCAGAAGTTCGAGCGCTTGGCCACGGAGCGCTGGCCCGATCAACCGCGCGGCAAATTGTTAGGTCGGATGTTCTACAGGTTTGTGAAGCACCGGCTGTTTCGCGCCTCTGAGAACGCCGTGCGTCATTGTGATTTGCTCAATCTGCCTAACGAAACCGAAGTCGAGGCGCTTCGGCCCGGTGTCGGCTCGAGCAAACCGGTGATTGTTTTGCCCTACGGCCTCACCGGCCAGCAGCGGCGCGCGCTGCGTGAAGCGGCCGCGCCAGCCAAAACGCGGCGTGCGCGCCGAAAGATCGCTTTTATAGGCATGTGGAGTCCACGCAAAGGCGCAAAAGACTTTGGGCAGATCATTCAGCGCGTCCGCCGATCGGTTCCCGATGCGCGATTTATCTTTCTGGGAACGCTGGTGCAAGATCGACATCTACTGAGTGATCTCGACCTGCCGAAAAGTGATTCCATCCAACTCGTTGTCGAATATCAGCCGGAGGAGCTGCCGAAACTTCTCGCGGACGTCGCCGTTGGAGCGTTCCCGAGTTACGCGGAGGGATTCGGCTTGGCCGTGTTGGAGCAACTTGCCGCTGGAATTCCAACCGTATCGTACGATGCGGCTGGTCCTCGCGCCATTCTGCGCGATCGACTTCCCGAGTTGCTGGTGCCGGTGGGCGACATCGATGCTCTCACCGCGGCACTGGTTCGGATTCTCACCTGCGACATCGCGGATTACGAGGGGCTTCGCCAACGGAGTTTCGCAACTTCGGAACGGTTCGATTGGGACGATATCGCCGAGCGCACAATTGCGGCGTATCAAGCGCAACTCGATCAACTGAGCGGGGAAGGCGGCTGATGAACACGAGCGTTTTGCAAATCGTTCCGCAGCTCCCCGGCAGCTACGATGGTGTCGGCGACTACGCGCTTATTCTGGCACGCGCTCTTCGCCGCGATTACCAGCTCGATACGATCTTTGTTGTCGCCAATCGCGCTGATCTCGCTGAGAAAGAAAATTTCGCGATCGTGGCTGGCTTGGATTCGCTTCGACATTTCATTCCGCAAGATCGACATGCCATTTTGCACTATGCCAATTACGGCTATCAAACGCGCGGTGTGCCCTTTCACCTCCGCAATCGCATGCGCGCCCTCCGCGGCAGTGGCCGTGGCCGCTGGATCACAACCTTTCACGAGCTCTATGCGTTCGGCCCACCATGGCGCAGCGCATTTTGGCTATACCCGCTGCAGGTCAAAATCGCGCGCGACATCATCGACCGCTCCGACAGCTGCGTGGTGAGCAGCGACGTAATCGAACAACAGGTTCACGCGCGTGACCCGCGGAAGCCGGTTCAGCTTCTGCCGGTCATGTCGAACTTCGGCGAACCCGAGTTGAACTCGAGTCTCAACCGCTCGTCCAACCACTGGGCGATTTGTGGTGGCACGTCGCTGATCTTGCGCTCATTACGCTGCTTTCCTCATGCACAACAAGCGACACCGACACATTATCGGGCGGATGAACTTGAGGTAATCGGCGGTCGTGCAAGCAGCGAAGTGCGTGATGCGATCGCCACACTGAGGCAAACGATGCCGCGCTTGTCCTGTCGCTACCATCCGGAAGTGGAGCCAGCCCGCGCGTCCGAGTTGTTAGGCAAGTGCTCCTTTGCCTGGATCGACTACTTCGCTAAAGGCAAAGTCTGGCCGGGCATGATTTACAAATCCGGTTCCTTCGCCGCCTGCTGCGCGCACGGCGTGTTGCCGATCTTGTCCCACGCTCAACCGCCTCCGCCGGTGAACGGCGACGCTTTTCCGGAGTGGTATTTCGCCAGCGCAGAGTTCAGTCATTTTCCCGACTCGCAGCAACTCGTGCGTGCGCGCGAGAAAATTTACGCCTGGTATCACCGGAACGCGTCCGCGCAGCGCACCGCGCGAGCATACGCGGAGGCATTGGCATGACGCGCTTCGATGACCTGACGCTCGCGACGACGGTGCACAACAACGCCGAAATGTGCGTCGCGATGCTGCGTTCGTTCGAGGTGAATATCGGATGCGCCGCGGAAGTCATCGTGCTCGATGATGGCTCGGCCTCGCCAGTGACGATTCCCCCACTTGCGTGGCCCATCCGTTTCATTCGCATCGAATCCGCTCTCGGTTTCTGCAAAGCATCCGACCGCGCGTTGCGCGAGGTACGCACCGACTACGCGCTGCTCGTCGATGCCGATGTTCTCTTCGAGCCGGGGGATTT
>DASTDG010000076.1:0-5167 GCA_035710475.1 Chthoniobacterales bacterium
TCCACAATTTCAGGCGGCGTTTCCGGCGGCGCAGCCAAAAAGAGGTGACTCGCCCGACATCGTGTGGGCTGGAGGAAACGCTCTTGGTGCGTGTTGTAGAAATCCCGGCATTCAGCGGCCGTGCCATGAAGCGGGTTTACCAGCCGCCGCAGCCAGTGGCGTGCGCGCAACTGCGCAGCTAAATCATTCCGCAACCGATGCAGGCGCAAATGACTTCGCCCAAGCGCAGCTCGCCAGCTTCGTTCATCTGGAAATTGCCACCGCAGCAGATCAACTTCACTCGCCAGTTCCGCCGCGGAGATATCTTCATCCGCGGCTAATGACTGCGCCATTTGCGCAGATACGGTGCTCTCCAGCAAAAGACGCTCCTCCGAGAGTCGATCTTGTGCGGCATCGGAACGGCGTTGTCCATTGGTGCCTGTGTTGTCACCGGCACCGCGCCGTTCGGCGCCGGCACGCTCCAAGTCCGCTTCGTAGATTCCGCGCCCGCAGGCCAGCGCGAGCAAATGACCACGACCAAACACAACGCCAATCGCATCGCGCGTAGCGACGGAATGCAAAGCCGCGCGGCCGCAGATCATGCCCGTGCCACACGCCAGCAGAGCCGCAAGCAGAGGCAAAGCCCACCGCGTCATTTAAGGGCGAAGTTCACCAAGTAATACAGCGCGACTGAGCCAACGATCTGCAGACTCTCCGCGCTCAGCTTGTCGGTGGTGTCAGCGGGCGTGTGCCACCAGGCGTAATCAAAGTCGATCACGTCAAGCGTGGGAATGCCGATGGCGTTGAGCGGCGTGTGATCGTCGGTAATACCGCCGCTCCCGCTGAGATAGGTGAAATATTTGCGCAGGCCGAGCGCGTCAGCCGAAGCGAACAGGTCGCGCGCCATTGCCGCCTGAGAATCGACCGGTAGTGTGATATCGAGAGAGCGGTCTCCGACCATATCGAACAACATTCCCCCTCGAAATTGCCGCACAATCCCCTGCGCCGCGAGGTCATCGGCAAAATGGCGACTGCCGTAGAGCCCATCATGGGCGGAAAATTGTTCGTAGGCTTCTTCGCCATCGAAAAAGACCAACTCTATCTTGGAAGCGAGTTCCGGCTGAGTCGCAAGAACTCGCGCTAACTCGAGCAACAATCCGGTGCTTGAACCGCCATCATCCGCGCCGACAAAACGCACGTTGTCGAACGTTTTGGTGTCATAGTGAGAGCAGAGTAGAAATGAGGGCGTTGCCGGGCCGAAGCGGGCGATCAGGTTGACAAACTGAACGGCGCCACGCGGGGTGTTATCCACGAACTGCTGTCGCAACACTCTCCACCCACAGGCTTGCAGCTGACTGTCGATGTACTGACGCGTCTTCGCAATGGCCTCGGACCCGGGCGGACGCGGACCGAGATCGACCTGACGCTGAACATGGGTCAGAGCCTTTTGACCGGAGAATTGTTTCCAAATTTCGACCGGCGTCCTGTTCGCCGAGCGCGAATGGCAGCCGATCACTGATAGCGCGGCAGCGAGGCCCACACGGAGGACACGTCCGAGTTGATGCTCGCAAGCGCCCCTCATCAGCTGGATCTGGGGCGAAATCAGCTTTCGTTTACAGGCAAGCCGATGGCTGCGACGATTCGTTGCAGGTCATTGTCGCCGTAGTACTCGATCTCGATCCGGCCGCGCTTGTCACCGTGATGCAATCTCACGTGCGTGCCAAGATAACGTTGCAAGCGTTCCTGTAGATCCGCGATGGCGGTGGAAGTCACCGTTTCTCCCGACCGTGTTTTCCGGCGTCGGCTGACCCCAAGCTGCCGCGCAACGAGGCGCTCGATCGCGCGGACGGTTAAGTTGCGGCGCAAAACCGTTTCGGCTGCGGCGCGTTGCTCATCGTGATTTTTCAGACCGAGCAACACTTTGGCGTGACCAACGGAGAGCACCCCCTGCGCGACCCAAGTTTGCACCTGCGGGTGCAAATCGAGCAGCCGCATCGCGTTTGCGACCGCCGCACGACTGCGGCCGACCTTAGTCGCGATCTCCTCCTGTCGCATCCCAAACTCATTCGCCAAACGCGCGTAGCCGTGCGCTTCCTCGATCGGATTGAGATCGCTGCGTTGCAGGTTCTCGATCAACGACAGCTCAAGTACTTCCAGATCGTTCGCGCTGCGGATAATAATCGGCACTTCGCTCAGCCCCAGCTCCTGCGCGGCGCGCCAGCGACGCTCACCTGCGATCAATTCATATCGCCCCCCTGTCTGGCGGACGATCAGCGGCTGAATGATTCCATGTTGCCGGATCGAATCGACAAGCTCCTGCAATGCTTCGGGAGCGAAATCTTTGCGCGGTTGCAGTCGACTCGGCACAACGCTGGCGAGGCTTACGTGATAAATTCGCTCGCGCGGGCCGATCTCCTCACGCTGCGGCTCGGTTGGCATCGCGCGCGGCCCAATCAAAGCGCCGAGACCTTTACCGAGAGCGGTTTTCGCCATCGGCTCAGGCTATCGAAACAACTTCGTGAACGCAAATGACAAGAGTGCCGTGGGGGATTGCGGAGTGGCCGCTCAAATCTTAGCCTTGCCCGTAGTTGCTCACATGATTGTTTTCACGCTCGGCCATTCACCCGATCCGGACGACGCCTTCATGTTTTACGCGATGGCGACGAACAAAATCGATCTGCGCGGTTACCGATTCGAACATCGGCTGGAAGACATTCAGACATTGAACGAGTGCGCATTGCGCGGTGAACTGCACATCTCCGCGGTCTCGATCCACGCGTACGCGTACATCACTGACGCGTATGCCTTGCTGCCCTGCGGAGCGAGCATGGGCGACGGATACGGTCCAATTGTTGTCAGAAAACATTCAACGTCCAACATGCAACATCCAACGCCGAAGGAGGATCTCGATCTTCGCCAGTGGCTAGGCGATTGTGTGATTGCGGTTCCCGGGCAGATGACGAGCGCGTTTCTGGCGCTTCAACTCCTTCTCGGACACTTCGATTTTATCGTCATGCCGTTCGACCAGATTTTCGACGCGCTGAAAGACGGCCGCGCCGACGCCGGGTTGATCATCCACGAAGGGCAGCTCACGTTCGCCGAGTCCGGCTTTGAAAAGATTGTCGATCTTGGCGAGTGGTGGAAACGCGAAACGCAGCTGCCACTGCCGCTTGGCGGCAACGTCGTGCGGAAAGACATTCCGCCGGACGTGCGCCACGACATTGTCGATATTATCCGCGCGAGCATCGATTACGGGCTGACGCACCGCGCCGAAGCGGTCGGACATGCACTGGCTTACGCGCGCGACATGAACAAACAGTTAGCCGACAAATTCATCGGCATGTACGTGAACGATTACACGCGCGACTACGGTCACACCGGGTGCGCCGCTGTTCGGCGCTTTCTCGGCGACGCGCGCGACGCCGGTTATATCGACAAACTTGTCGAGGTCGAATTTGTCGAGTGAATCAGTCCCCGGCGGCTATTTCTTCGGCTTTTGCACCTGTTGCGTTTGCTTCACGACAAAGGCTTTCACACGCGCGAACTCCTTTTGGAAACCATTCGTGAAGTCGTGCGTGCCATATTCGAAGAGGACGACGAAGCAGAACGTGAAGAAGAGAAATAAAACGAGCCAAAACAGCCCGCGGAGCAACGCCATGGCTGGAGGGTAACTTAGTCGCGTGGAACGGTCAACGCTCCATCGTCGCTCCGGCTGGCGACGTAACTCAGTCGAATTTCTACGGTTAGCTGCACGGGCTTACGTCCAAAGTTCGCATTGAAGCAGCGAACGAAGCTGCCATGCTTCTCGGCCATGCGCGTGCCGCTGCTGGATCTGCAAGCGCAGTATCGCACGATCGCGGAGCCGATTCACGCCGCTATCGAAGAGGTACTGGCAACGCAGCGGTTCATACTCGCAACGAAAGGCAAAGAGTTCGAGGAGGCGATTTGCCGGTTCCTCGCCGTCCCGCATGCGATTGGCGTTTCGTCTGGCACGGACGCGCTCTTGGCCACGCTCATGGCCCTGCAGATCGGCCCGGGCGACGCGATTCTGACGAGCGCGTACAGCTTCTTTGCCACAGCCGCGTCTATAAGTCGTGTCGGCGCCACACCCGTCTTCATCGACATCGATCCGGCCACCTTCAATCTGTCGGTGTCTGCGCTGCGGAGTTGGATCGACAAACATTCCGACAAGGCAAGGGGAAAGCTGCTCGCGCCCGGCGGCGAAACGGTTTGCGCGGTCATGCCGGTTCATCTCTTTGGACTGTGCTGTGCGATGGATGAGATGATCACGATCGCGCGCAAACATGATCTGCTCGTAATTGAAGATGCCGCCCAGGCGCTTGGCGCCGAATACCCGACCGACAATGGACCGTTAAAAGCTGGGACGATGGGAGATGCAGGCTGTTTCAGTTTTTATCCATCGAAAAATCTAGGCGCCGCCGGAGACGCCGGATTGGTCGCCTGCCACAACGAAGATTTGGCGAGGCGGCTGCGCATTTGCCGCCATCACGGCATGGGCCAGGAGCAATACCAGCATGAATTCATCGGGGGCAATTTCCGCCTCGACGAGATGCAGGCCGCGGTGTTGAACGTGAAGCTTTCTTTTGTCGAACAGTGGGCTGGAGCACGCCGTGCTGCAGCAGATTTTTATCGCGAGGAATTCCTGCGTCGGAATTTGGGCGAACAAATCGTTCTTCCGGCAGAGCCATATCGCGACCGCGGCCTAACGAACCACCACGTTTACCACCAGTTCGTCATCCGCACGCGCGACCGCGATGAATTGCGCAACTACCTGAAAAGACGCGAAATTGAGACCGCCATTTACTATCCGCTCGGCTTGCATGAGCAAAAGTGCTTCGCGTATCTCGGCTACAAAGCCGGTGATTTTCTCGAGACCGAACGCACGGCACGCGAAAGCCTCGCTCTACCGATCTACCCGGAAATCTCGCGCGAGGCGCAGAGTTACGTGGTAAGTTCGATTGCGGAATTTTTTCAAAGCTAGACCGCTTTCTGTGCAGGCGAGCGCCTGCTGCTTCCGGGCAAAGCACTTGCCACGCAAGCTGCGTCGGCCTATATGAACGCCCGCACGCGAGGGTAGGTTCCGGAGTGGCCAAACGGGGCAGACTGTAAATCTGCTGGCTTTACGCCTTCGCTGGTTCGAATCCAGCCCTGCCCACTTTTCTAAGAC
>DASTDG010000077.1:0-2096 GCA_035710475.1 Chthoniobacterales bacterium
TCGAGCTCGGCGCGCAGCCCGACCACGTCGAGCCCGCCCTCCGTCGTGACTTCCTCGCGCTTTTCGGGAACGAGGCAGACCTCGTCGGGCACGATGCGCAATGCAACATCGACAATCTCCGGGGTGTTCCCCATTTCGAAGTTGAGTTTCGTCATGATATTCTCGCGCAGCCGTTGGATGTCGCGGTCCTGCATGTGCCGGCGGTCGCTTCGCAGATGGGCGACGATGCCGTTAGCACCTGCGCGCTCGCAAATCGCTGCCGCAACGATTACATCCGGCTCAGCATTCTTTGACTCGGGCATCGTCGCATAACGCGCCTGCCGCAGCGTCGCCACGTGATCGACGTTTACTCCCAAACGCAATTTAGTCATCTGGTCGTGAAATGGAGCAAGTGTGCACCCAAACGGCAAGTGTGCCGGCGTCCTGTGAAGCTAAGCGTGCCGGCGACAACAGAGCCGATCGTAAATGCGCGAGAGGAACGACAGTGATGCGCCGAAAATATAGAGCAACCCGATTAGTCCATAAGCGAACGTGAGGCGAGTCGGACCGACAACTTGATACCGGCGATCATTCGCAACGATACGCGTTTTGCTTACGCAAACGTGGCCGCGCCGGCGCAAGAGACGAAAAAAGGCGACGTCTTCCATCAACGGTACTTCGGGAAACCCGCCGAGCGCGAAGAAGTCGCGTCGACGGCAGAAGAATCCGTGGTCGCCGCAGCGCATCCGCAGCAGGATCCCGGCGTAATGCGCGAATTCGTCGGTGAGCCGGTAAATAAACCCTGGTCGCGGCAGCCGGATCCGAAAAAATCCGCCGACGGTTTTCGGATCCGCAAGCGAGCATGCGATTTGGTCGAGGCATCCGGCCGGGACGGTAAGATCGACATGCAGAAACCAGAGGATGTCGCCGCGCGCGATTTGCGCGCCGGCATTCATTTGCACTGCGCGATTCCGCCGTGCGTGCATTACCCGAGCGCCAGATTCTTCTGCGATTTTGGCGGTTGTATCCGTGCTTCCGCCGTCGACCACGATGATCTCCGCACCGGGCGCGCGTTCGCGCAGATGCATGAGAAACTGCCGGATTAACGCCGCCTCATTCAGCACCGGAACGACGATGGAAACGTCGGTGCTGGATCGTCGTTCGTCCATGCCTGATAATGCCTTCATCGCCACGACCGGTCACCTTTATGCGCGCAGAGCTGCGATGAACAAGTTTGCAGAAACTTTGGCCCGTCACTCGCGCTCGCTGCGTCGCACTCGGCCCGAAATTCTCCAGGTCAACGTCGGTAAACTTTGCAATCTGACCTGTCGCCATTGCCACGTGAACGCTGGTCCTCGCCGCAGAGAGATAATGACGCGCATGACGATCAATCGCGTGATTGACTGGCTGGCGAAGACCGACATTGCAATTGTCGATCTTACCGGCGGTGCGCCGGAGATGATTCCGGGCTTTCGCTACTTTATCGAGCGCGTTCGCGCCTTGCAGCCGCGGCGACACATCATCGACCGCTGCAACCTGACTATTCTGCTCGAGCCCGGCTACGAAGATTTGGCGGCATTTCTCGCGCGCAACAAGGTCGAAGTCATCGCTTCGATGCCATGTTACTCGCCGGCGAATGTCGACGCGCAGCGCGGCGAAGGCGTGTTCGACGCGAGTATCAAAGCGCTGCAACTTCTCAATTCGTTAGGCTATGGTGGCGATGTCAATCTTCCGCTGCATCTCGTTTACAATCCGGTCGGCCCATTTTTGCCGCCGCCGCAGAACGAGTTGGAGGCCGATTTCAAACGCGAGCTGTTCTCGCATTTCGGCGTCGTCTTCAACAAGCTCTACACGATTACCAATCTGCCGATCGGCCGCTTCGCTGCCGATCTGCGACACAACGGCAGGCTCGACGAATACATGGAACTGCTGATGAATGCCTTCAACTCGGCGACCATCGACGGGCTGATGTGCCGCAACACACTTAGCGTGGGTTGGCGTGGCGAAGTTTACGATTGCGATTTTAATCAGCAGCTCGGGATGCAGTGGGAAAACGGAAAACCACTTTTTCTCTGGGACATTGATCCGGACAAGATCGACAATCGCGAGATCATGAC
>DASTDG010000078.1:0-6790 GCA_035710475.1 Chthoniobacterales bacterium
CGATTGACGATATGCAGCGCGCGTTTTTCGACATTCATCGCCGCTTCTTTGACTGCTTCGCTCAAAGTCGGGTGCGAATGGGTGGTACGGCTTAGGTCTTCCGAGCTGCCACCAAATTCGATGACGGAAACCGCTTCGGCAATCAATTCCGATGCGGCATGCTGCAAAATGTGCGCGCCAAGAATCCGGTCGGTCTTCGCATCGGCGACGAACTTGACCATTCCATCGAGCTCATCGTTGCAAAGCGCACGGCTGTTCGCACGGAACGGAAACCTCCCGACGCGATAATCGATCCCTTTCTCCTTCGCCTGATCTTCGGTAAGGCCAACGCCGGCCAGCTCAGGATTGGTGTAAATGATTCCCGCGATAGCGTCGTAATTGATGTGCCCGTCTTTACCCGCAATCCGTTCCACACACGCGATGCCCTCGTCTTCGGCTTTGTGCGCCAACATCGGCCCGGCAATCACATCGCCGATCGCGTAAATGCCATCCACGTTCGTCTTAAAATGCTTGTCCACTTTGATCCGCTTCTTTTCGTCGAACTCTACGCCGAGCTTTTCCGCACCGAGCCCTTCGCTAAAGGGCTTGCGTCCGACCGAAACAAGCGCCTTGTCGGCCTCAAACTTTAATTCTTCGTTTCCCTTTTTCGCCGTCGCGATGATACGCCCATTGTCGAGCTTCACCGCGCTAACTTTGGTCTCGAGATGAAACGTGATGCCCTGCGCGGTCAGCGAACGCTGGAGCAGGTTCGACAACTCCAGGTCGAATCCGACCGCGATGCGCGGCAAAAATTCGAGAATGGTTACTTCCGAGCCGAGCCGTGCCCAAACCGAACCGAGCTCGAGACCGATCGAGCCGGCGCCGATGACGAGAAGTTTCTTCGGCGCTTCGGTGAAGTTTAGCGCTTCGGTGCTGCTGACGATTGTTTTGCCATCAAATTTCGCAAACGGCAATTCGATTGCCGCGCTGCCGGTCGCAATGATGATGTTTTTTGTTTCGATTTCCTGCGTCTCGCCACTTGATAATTTAATCGACACTTTTCCGGGCGCGCTGATTGTGCCGAGACCTTCGAAGGTCGTGACTTTGTTTGTTTTCATGAGCGCGCGCACCCCGCCGTTGAACGTCTTGACGACCTTATTTTTGCGCTCCTGCATCTTCGCAAGATCGACACGGGCGTTGTCGATGATAATGCCGTGTTTGGCCGCTTCCTTCTGCGCGAAGACAAAATGATCACTTGAGGTGAGGAGCGCCTTGCTGGGAATGCAGCCGACGTTGAGACAAGTGCCGCCAAGCTCTTTGTCCTTTTCGACGAGTGCTGTCTTCAACCCAAGCTGTCCAGCGCGGATCGCCGCAATGTATCCGCCCGGTCCTGAGCCGATGATTACAACGTCAAATTTGTCCATACAGCTATGTTGTCTCTGTCATTCCGACCGAAGTGGAGGAATCTCTGGCTGTTTTCCTCGCTTCGCTCGCCAATAGCAAGAGCTGTCTCGACTTCGCTGACATGACAAAGGCTTTGCTCGGTATGCGCAAGACACGTAGCGCAATGATTAAAAATCCAGCGGCAGCTTGTGCGGGTCTTCGATGCATTCCTTCACTTTGATCAGGAATGTGACCGCTTCTTTCCCATCTATCGCGCGATGGTCATAACTCAGAGCGAGGTACATCATCGGCCGAACTTCGACTTTGCTGTCGATTGCCACCGGGCGCGGCATGATTTTGTGCATGCCCAGGATTCCGCTCTGGGGCGGGTTCAAAATCGGCGTGCTCAAGAGCGAACCGTAAACGCCGCCGTTTGAGATGGTGAACGTGCCGCCCTGGAGATCTTCGATCTTTAGTTTACCCTCGCGCGCTTTTGTCGCGTAATCGGCGATGTCGCGCTCGAGAGCGGCAAAGGATTTTTTATCGGCATCACGTACGACCGGCACCACCAACCCGCGCTCGGTCCCAACGGCGACGCCGATATCGTAGAAATTGTTCTGAATGAAGTCTTCCTCTTCAATCCGGCCGTTCACGACCGGCACGGCTTTGAGCGCTTCGACGCAGGCTTTGATGAAGAACGACATGAACCCGAGTTTCACGCCATGCTTTTTCGTGAACGCTTCTTGCGAATCGGCGCGCAGTTTCTGCACGGCGCTCATGTCGCATTCGTTGAACGTGGTCAGGATCGCGGCGGTGTGCTGCGCCATCACCAGTTGGGCGGCGATTTTCCGGCGCAATGGCGACATTTTTTTGCGAACGAAACGGCCGTCGTGTGATTGTTCGCCACCGCGAATGCGCTCCTCGGCGGATCGATCTTCGATGACTTCGATCCTTTCCTGAGTCGTGCCGCGATTTTGAACCGCAGCCAACGCGTCGGCTTTTGTGATGCGACCGCCTTTGCCCGTTCCCGAGATTTTTTCCGGCTCGAGATGTTCTTCGTCTACGATGCGACGAACAGCGGGCGAGAGAGGTTTTTCGGTAGCCGGCGACGATGTCGCCGGACCGCGTTCGGCGACCGCGGCTACAGCTTTTTTCTCTACGGGTTCGGATTTTTTTTCGGGCGCAGATTTTGAATCGTCGATCGTCGCGACGACTTCGCCGATTTTTACTTCCTGGCCTTCTGGCACGAGCGCCTCCAGCACACCCGGTTTTTCGGCTGTGATCTCGGTGGAAACCTTGTCAGTCTCGAGAGTGAAGAGCGCATCGCCGGCATTGACAAAATCGCCGGATTTTTTGTGCCAGACGGAAACGACGCCGCTGGAAATCGATTCGCCGACGGCCGGAATTTTTACTTCGATCGCCATGGTGGAGCTGCTACACGCAAACAAACGTTGTAGCGGCGCTTGTATCAAGCGCCGAAACTAAGTAAGCAGGCGCTTGGCACAAGCGCCTCTACAATGAATCACCCTGAAAACGCTTCGCCGACGAGCGCGGCCTGGCGGCGTTTGTGCAGCGCCAGCGCGCCGACAGCAGGACTCGCACTCGCGGCGCGGCCGACGTAAGTGACCTCGCGTTTGAACATCGCGCGTAGCCGCGGTTCGATGAAGTTCCACGCGCCCATGTTCTGCGGTTCTTCCTGACACCAGATGAGCTTCGCAGTTTGCGGAAAGGGTTTCAGCATGGCGCGAAGCTTCTTTTCTGCTAACGGATAAAGCTGCTCGACTCGGATGAGCGCCGCGTTGTCGATCTTGTTCTGGGCGCGATGCTGCAACAGATCGTAATAAACTTTGCCCGAACAAAGGATCACCCGTTTGGTGGTGTCCGGCGGACCGACTTCCGGTGAGCCGAGGATTTCTTCGAATCGTCCACTGGTGAATTCTTCCGCGCGTGACGAAGCGAAGTCAGCGCGCAACAGGCTCTTCGGCGTCATGATCACAAGCGGCTTGATGAAGTTGCGTTTCATCTGCCGGCGTAAGACGTGAAAGTACTGCGCCGCGGTCGTGAGATTGCAGACCTGAATGTTATCCTCGGCGCAAAGCTGGAGGAAGCGCTCGAGCCGCCCACTCGAATGCTCCGGCCCCTGGCCTTCGTAGCCGTGCGGTAAAAGCAAAACGATTCCGCTCGGGCGCTGCCATTTTGATTCGGCTGAAACGATGAATTGGTCGATGATGGTTTGCGCGCCGTTGGCGAAATCGCCGAACTGCGCTTCCCACAGGCAAAGCATGGTCGGATAATCGAGCGAGTAACCGTAATCGAATCCGAGCACCGCTGCTTCTGAGAGCAGACTGTTGTAGATGCAGATGCGCGCCTGTTTTTCGCCCAGGTGCATCAGCGGCACATAGGGCGCGCCGGTTTTTGCGTCGTAAAGAATCGCGTGTCGCGTGCTAAATGTGCCGCGCGCGCTGTCCTGACCGGACAAACGCACCGGCGTTCCATCGAGAAGAAGTGAGCCGAACGCGAGCAGTTCGGCGTAATGCCATTCGTACGGGCCGCCGTTCTCGAACACCTTGCGACGGTGGTCGAGAACGATGCGCTTGATTTTCGGCTGAACGTTGAACTCTTCCGGGACGCGCGTCAGCGCTTCGACAATGGTTTTGAGCGTGTTTTCGCTGATCGCCGTTCGGACCGGCGAGCTGGTGTATTCCGGCTGAAACACAGCGGTCGATTCGCGGAATTTTGCCTGGGCATCGGCTTTCTCCTTATCAATTGCCTTCACGTTTTCGAGCGCGACTTCCAGCCGCAACTGGAACTCCGTTTCGAGTGAAGCCGAGTCGTCGTCGCTCAAGATGCCGGCTTCCAGCAGCTCGCGTTTGTAGCGCTGCGTTACCGACGGGTGTTTGTCGATCTTAGCGTAGAGCTTCGGCTGCGTGAACGCCGGCTCGTCACCTTCATTGTGGCCGTAGCGGCGGTAGCAATACATGTCGATGACCACATCGCGCCCAAATTCCTGGCGAAAATCGAGCGCAAGCTGGCTCACCTGCATGCACGCCAGCGGATCGTCGCCATTTACATGAAAGATCGGCACCTCGATCATTTTGGCGATATCGGTCGCGTACATCGACGAACGCGCGTCTTCCGGCAGGGTGGTGAAGCCAATCTGGTTGTTCACGACCAGGTGCACGGTGCCGCCGGTGCCGTAACCCTCGAGCTGCGACATGTTCAACGTTTCGGCGACGATGCCCTGCCCGGCGAAAGCGGCGTCGCCGTGGATAAGAAGCGGCAAAACTTTCCGACGGTGTTCCGTGTCACCACGGATTCGCTGCCGCGCGCGCGCGGTTCCCTCGACCACGGGATCGACGGCTTCGAGATGACTCGGATTTGCGGAAAGGCGAATCTCAATTTCGGCGCCGGCGGAAAGTTTGCGGACGGTTTCGTAACCGAGGTGATATTTGACGTCGCCATCGCCAGCCACCAGATCGGGAACGTAGTTCTCGCTGAACTCGGTGAAAATGACGCGCAGCGATTTTTTGAGAAAATTCGCAAGCACATTGAGTCGGCCGCGATGCGCCATGCCCATGCAAATTTCTTCCACGCCGACGGCCGGACATTTGTGCAGGATGCTGTCGAGAATCACCATCAGTGACTCGGCGCCCTGGATAGAGAAGCGTTTCTGCCCGACGTAGCGCGAGTGCAAAAAGATCTCGAACGATTCCGCTTCCATCAACGCGCGAAGGACGGCGACCTGCACCTGCCGCGGCGTGGAATATTTATCGGCGCGTGATTCGAGCCGATGTCGCACCCAGTTGCGCATGCGCGTGTTCTGGATGTGCATGAACTCGGCGCCGATCGAATCGGCGTACATCCTTTCAAGCCGCGCCATCATCTCGCGCAGCGTCATCTCCTGACCATCGAGAAAGAATTTTGAAGCGATGCGAAGATCGAGATCCTTTTCGCTGAAACCAAGCTCCCGCAATGTGAGCAGCGCGTTTTGCGGGCGCGCTTCGGCGAGCGGATTCACGCGCGCAATCGTGTGACCGAGCGTGCGGTAGGCGTAAACCAGCCCGTCGACGCGCGTTTGCAGGGCGCCTTCGCGCCGCTCCGCTGCTGGTGCAGCTGCGGCAGGCGCGCCATTGCGCTGCGGCAGGTTGCCCAGCTCGAATCCTTCGAAGAACGCCGCCCAGCTTGAATCAACCAACGTCGGGTCCTCCGCCCAGCGGCGGTAATTCTCCTCGATTAGCTCGAGGTTTGCTCGGGCTGCAATTGAGGTACGCATGGTTAAATTCAATCTGCAGGCATTAGCGCTGGCAGCAAGTTGACAGTGCCGATAGCGCCCCGTTACTTGCAGCGCAAAATGCGAGCACGATTACTTGCGATCACCGCGCTAATCGCAATTTCATTTGCAGGATCGACGTCTACTTTCGCGCAGGCCGATCCGGCGGCGGAACCGGCTGTCCTGGCGGTCGCGAGGGTCTTACCTGCGGTCGTTAACATCAACACTGAGCGCGTGGTTCGGCGCACGGTGCGAGATCCAATCGAAGATTTCTACGCGCAATTCTTCGGTTATTACCGCGTCCGTCCACGCGAGATCCGCCAGACCGTGCAAAGTCTCGGCTCGGGTTTTATTGTCGATCCGGCGGGTTACATCGTTACCAATCAGCACGTGGTTGAGCGTGCGGCCGATTTGAAAATCAAAATCACGACGAACGATGAGAAGACCTACAGCGCCCATTACATCACCGGCGACGACAAGAAAGACCTGGCGTTCATCAAGATCGACGCGAACGGGCCTTTTCCGTTCATCAATCTTGACAATATTTCGCCGAACTTGTTAGGCGAAACAGTGATCGTTGTGGGCAACGCGGTCGGCTATGGCAGCTCCATCAGTCGCGGCGTCCTTAGCGCGACCAAGCGCGATATCACAATCGACCAAGTCGATTACAAAAATCTCATCCAAACTGACGCGGCGATTAACCCGGGCAACAGCGGGGGACCGGTGATTGATATTTCCGGGCGGCTCGTCGGTATTAGCTCAGCAAAAATGGCGTTCACGCCGCAAGGGGTGCCGACGCAGGGGCTCGGATTCGCCATTCCGGCGGACGTGGTGCGTGACAGCGTGGCGGAATTCAGAAAGATTGCACAGAAACAGCCGCCCAATAAGGAGCCGGGAGCTGAGGAAACATCGAGGTCGAACGCGGAGCGGCTGTTCGGAATTCAATTGCAGGATCTGACGGAGCAACTCGCGGATGCGCTTGGCTATGCCCGTGGCCGCGGTGTACTCATCGCAGCCGTGGAACCGGACAGCCCGGCGGAGGCAGCGGGCCTCCAGCGTGGCTTGGTTCTTTATCGCATCGGAAAACACGACGTGAGCTCAGTGAAAGACGCCGAGCGTCTGCTCAGCCGGGCGAGTAGTGGAACGAGTGCCGATCTT